>CBJNAR010000834.1:0-2645 GCA_966434075.1 uncultured bacterium | reverse complement strand
AAACAGGTAGTGCCGGCCATCCCCCTCGCGGCACGTCACCTCCACGCCGGCGGGCGCGGCCAGCGGCGCCGTCACGCCCAGATCGTCCAATAACCCGGAGAGCAGAGCGGCGATCAGCGCCCGGTCCGGACGCGTGGCGACATACAGCGCCCGCCCCTGGCCGTAGCGGTGCTCGGTGATCGCCGGCCGGCCTGCGTAAAAGTCCTCCTCGTAGGTCGCCAGCGCCTGGGCCCCTTCGAGGTGGACCAGATCGCACCACAGGTCGCATGCATAGCTGCCCGGCGGCAACCGGCTCCCCTCCGGCACCCGTACCCGGTTGCCCATGTCGGGTTCCAGCGGATCGAACTCCTCCACCCAGAGGCCCAGCATCCGGCGCAGCGGGCCGGGGTAGCCGCCCAGCCAGGCGCGGTCGTTCTCGTCCACCACCCCGCTGAAGAAGGTCGTCAGCAAGGTGCCCCCCTGCTCCACATAACGGGTGAGCGCTGCCCCTTGCTCGGCGCTCACCATATTCAGCAGCGGCGCGATCACGAGTGCGTACCCGGTCAGGTCGTGATCCGGCGTGACCACGTCCACGGCGATATTACGCTCCCACAGCGCACGGTAGTAGCGCTGCACCTCCTCCACGTAGTTCAGGGCGCTGCTCGGGCCGGGCTGGTACTCGACATTCCACCAGTTAGGCCAGCTAAAGACCAGCGCCACGCGCGCCGGCACGCGGGTGCCCAGGATGCCGGCGCCCAGGCGCTGGAGTTCCGCGCCCAGGCCGGCCACCTCGCCGAACACGCGCGTGTGCTCATGCCCGGCGTGGCTCACGATAGCACCGTGGTACTTCTCCGCCGCCCCGCGCGACTGGCGCCACTGGAAATACATCACCGCGTCGGCCCCGTGGGCCACGGCCTGGTAACTCCACAGGCGCAGCACGCCGGGCCGCTTGAGCGGGTTATATGGGCGCCACTGCACCTGGCTCGGCGTCTGCTCCATCAGCATCCAGGACTGCCCGCCCTTGAGCCCCCGCATGAGGTCATGCATCAGCGCCGTGGAACTGGGATGGTCTTCCCGCTGCGGATAGGAGTCCCAGGCGATCACGTCGAGGTCGGGCGCCCAGGCAAAGTAGTCCAGGGGTTTGTAGAACCGCATGAAGTTGGTGGTCACCGGGACATCGGGCGTCACCGCGTGCAGGACATCGGCTTCGCCGCGGTAGCATTCCAGGTTCATGTCCGACATAAAGCGCCGGTAGTCCAGGGTCAGGCCCTGGATACTCGCCTCGCCACGGGGGCCGGGCGGGTGGATTTGCGCCCACTCGGTGTAGCTATGGCTCCAGAAGGCGGTCTGCCAGCGCCGGTTGACCTCGTCCAGGGTGCCGTAGCGGGCCTGCAGCCAGGCGCGGAACCGGGCGGCGCAGCGATCACAGTAGCAGGCCGGCCCATATTCGTTGCTCACATGCCACAACAGCAGCGCCGGATGCTCCCGGAAGCGCTCGGCCAGTCGCTGCGCCAGCCCGGCCGCCAGCCGGCGGAAGTCGGGGCTGGTCGGACAGTAATTCTGGCGCTGCCCATGCGCGCGGCGCAGCCCCTGTGCGTCCACAGGCAGCACATCGGGGTAGGCCGCCGACAACCAGGCGGGTTGCGCGGCGGTTCCGGTGCCGAGGCAGGCGAAGATGCCGTTTTCCGCCAGCAGATCCATGATCCGGTCCAGCCAGCCGAAGGTGAAGGTGGTTTCGTCGGGTTGCAGCGCGACCCAGCTAAAGACGCCGACCGTGGCCACGTTGACGTGGGCCAGGCGCATCAAGCGCATATCGTCGTGCCAGATGCGCTCATCCTCGTAGCCGAAGGCCGGGGTCCACTGCTCGGGATTATAGTCGCCGCCATAGGCGATGTGGGGCAAGCGAGCGCGCATCCGCGCCATACGATCGATCATCGGTTTTTCTCCATTCAAGCCAGGAAAGTCCCTCTTACGCCGCCCTGCCGCGGGCGATCACCAGATGGCACGGCCGGCCCGGTGGGATCCCCGCCAGCAAGCTTTACGCCATCGGCGGCGGTGATGCCCGCAGTGCGGCGCCGCCGAGTTTCGTACAGAGAAGAACCTTTGGCGCGGCAACCAGTTCAGCTACACCGGGCTGGGATGAAGATAACTGCGCACATAGCAACCAGATTGTGGTTATCTTTGTGGGCCCGACAGTCTGGGCGGAACGGTACAACGCCGCAGCAGCGCCGTTTAGACAGAAATTGCTTGTTGCTGTTTCTAAACAGATTGTAAGATTCTGCGATTGCTTGAACGTGCCGGGTGTACTATACTAGAATTGGTCTCATAACTTTGATGGATCGCAACTTGCTGCGTTAAGTTAGCATTAAGGGTCTATCTATGAGACCGTTTTAGTTTCTGCTAAGATGCGGTACGTCCCTGCGCAGGTTTGATGGCACCCGGCGCAGTGCCTGCATCCCAAACCCCTGATCCTCCTCGGTTGCTTGGCACCGTAGAAAGCGCTGCCGATCTTCTATTATCGAGTTCGTGCCCTACGCCGCGAAGCCTTCCTGACGCGGGGCCCGGACGCCTGCCGGTTATGCCCTGGGCGCGGGCAGCATCGGCGGGGGGACCACCGCCGGCGGGGCGGCCCTGCGTTTCCCAGCCGGCAGTCAGCCGGCGGCTCA
>CBJNAR010000833.1:0-2648 GCA_966434075.1 uncultured bacterium | reverse complement strand
TGATGCTGGGCCTGGCCGTGGCGATCCTCTACACGGTGATCCGGCAGGCCGAAGACTACCTGGTAGTGCCCTTTGTCATTGGCCGGACGGTCGAGCTACCGCCGCTGCTGGTCCTCTTTGTCGTATTGGCCGGCGCGAGCATCGCCGGTATTCTGGGCCTGTTGCTGGCCGTGCCCGTGGCCGGCGTCGTTAAGATCGTCCTCGAATATCTCTGGCAGAAAATCAAGGAACCCGATCTGCGGCAGACCCTGGCAGTCAGCGAGACGACGAGCTGGGACCTGCTGGCGCGGCGCGTGCGCAACGCGCCCGGCCACCGTCTGCTGCTGGTGATGCCGAGCGGCATCGTCGCCCCGGCCCTGGAGAGCGTCGACGACTACCGGCGCCTGGTCCTGCTGGCCGGCGACCAGGGTGTGGACGTGCATGTGATCACCGATGACCCCGCCGTGGCGGCCGGCGCGCGAGCCGTCGGGTTGGTGGTCGATGAGCAAGCGGCGGCGCAGTTTGCCCGCACCGCTGCGGCGTCCGGCGCGACCGCGGTGCGAGATGCCGCCCAGGATCTGGCGGCGGAAGTCGAGCCGGCCCCCCTGCCCCCCGCGCCCCGTGGCCGGCGGCCCGACCCGGCGCCCGGTGAGGCCGAGCGGAAGGGCGAGTCGTTCTCCGCCGGCCGGCGCCCCGAACCCCCGCCGCCCGTGCGCCCATGATGCCCGCGGCGGGCCGGCCCTACGACCCGCGGGGCCTGGCTATTCGGCTCGCCGGGCCGCGCGCCTGGCCCGCCTGCCTCGCCATCGACGACGGCTACACCACCAGCCGCATGTGGCAGGCCGTTCCGCGCAGCCTGGACGACCTGGCCGGCGGGATGCCCCTGACGACCGGCGACAGCGCCGAGGACGCGCCCTTCAGCGTGACCTTCCAACCGCTGCGCCTGCCGCGCCCGGTCCATGAGCCGGGCCTCTACACCGTGCGCCCGCCCGCCGCCCGCGTCGCCGCGTGGGAAGCCGCGGGCTGCATGCTGATCGTCGGCCCCCTGTCGCCCGATCCCGCAGCCGATCCCGGCGAAGACCTGGACGCCGAGCCGCCCGCGCCGATAGTGTGGGGCTACGTGGCCTGCAACGCCGTGCCCGGCGCGCGCCTGGGCTGGATCGCTGAGCTAACCGTGGCGGCCGAACATCGGCGCCGGGGGCTAGGCCGGATGCTGCTCGACGCCGCCCGCGCCTGGGCACGCGCCTCGGTCGCGGAGAGCGGGGGCGGCGGCCTGACCGCGCTGATGATGGAACTCTCGCCGCGCAACTACCCCGGCATCGCCTTTTGCCGCCGCGCAGGCTTCCGCTTCGCCGGCTACACCGACTACACCCTCGTCGGCGGCGACATGCGCCTCTTCTTCATCCGCCCCACCGATTAGGGCTGCTTGTTTTGTTGCTGTTCCTCAAGCGCGGCGATCGCTTCGGCGGCCACGCTGGCAAGCGGCCGTATTCCCACGTATCGATTCTGGTCCTGCTTTAACTCGCGTAGTGCCGGTAATGCTTGGATGTCACCTAGGCGGCCCAGCGCAACTGCGGCATTCGCGCGTACCATGCTCTCTCCATCCTGGAGCGCATTGACAAGCGGCTCAACTGCACGCGAGTCGCCTAACTCGCCTAAGAACTCGGCTGCTTGCGCCCGGAACAAGCTATCCTGATGATCCAACCTTTGGATTAGTTGTAGGACACCTGATTCGCCCCGTGCCCGCCAGCCATCAACCGTAAATGGATATAATAGGATTGCCAATACGACTACACAAGCTATGAGCGCCAATGAAGCAGCGAGTGCTAAGTTTCCATCCAATTTCTGCAAACCCGAATCTGGTTCATCCGGCAACGATAGACCGGTAAGAAATAATCCCGACAGGAACCATATCAGAGCATTGATGCGCCGCAGGCGAACGGCAAATCCACGAGCAGTAACGAGTATTACAAGCCCTGTGACCATTAACGGAATATTTGCCGGCACAATAAGAATCCAGGGCAACCGTAGTATCCAGCCGCTGATAGTCACGATGATAGCGATTCCGCCGCTAATGACTAGTGCGCTTTGCTGCTTCAATTGTTGGTCGCGTATTTGTATATCTACACTAATATCAGTCATTATAGAGGGCCTCTCAACCCGTTGCGCCCCGCCAGCCGAGCGTACGGGCCGTGGCTTCGGCGGCGCGCCCGACATCCTGGGCCGTGGCCTGCGGCAGGTAGAGGTAGCGCCCGCCGAGCGCGCGGGCGAGGGCCGGGGCGGCGCCTGCGCCCAGGTAGCGCAGCCGCGTGTCGATGACCAGCGCGCCGCCCTGGCCGGTGGCGGCCAGCGTGGCCCAGCGCGCAGCCAAGGCTTCGACCTCGGCGGCGATAGCTTCGGGCGTGGCGGGGGCGGCCAGCGGCACGTTGGCCCGACCGTCGGTTAGCAGCACGAGCATGGGGTGAGTGTAGCCGGTCAGGGCGGCGCGGGCCGCCAGGTCCCAGCTTTGCGCCAGGGCCGAGGCCAGCGGGGTGCCGCCGCCCGCGGGCAGGCTGTCGAGCAGGCGCCGGGCGCGGGCCAGGCTGCGCGTGGGCGGCAACAGTACCTGCGCGGCGGCGCCCCGCACGCCGATCAGCGCGACCCGGTCGCGGTGCCGGTAGGCGCGCTCC
>CBJNAR010000832.1:0-2649 GCA_966434075.1 uncultured bacterium | reverse complement strand
GAGCCAGCCGAAGTTGGCCTTGCGGTCACCCTCGGCGCTACCCTCGCCCACCGCCGCGCCCACTGGCGGGCAATTCGGCCTGCCGGACCTGCGCATTGTGCCGCTGGCCGATGTGATCCCGCATGAGCAGGCCGACCCGCGCCGGGTCGAGCGCCTGAGCCGCCGCATCGCGGGCGATCACCTGCTCAAGAACCCGATCATCGTGACGCCCATCCCCGGCAGCGACCAGTTCATGGTCATGGACGGCGCCAACCGCACCGCCGCCCTGCACCAGGTAGGTGCCCGCGATGTGCTGGCCCAGATCGTGCGCTACGATCAGCCGGGCGTCCAATTGACGACCTGGAACCACCTGATCACCGGCATCGAGCCGAACACGCTGCTCTACGCGATCGGCGCGATACCGGGGCTGGAGCTCCAGCAAGCGCCGCTGCCCGCCGCCCGCGCGGCGCTGGAGGCGCGCGACGCCGTGGCCTACCTGGTCCATCCACCGCACGGCGCGCATGAGGTCGAGGTTTATGTGCTCAAAGCCGTGCATCTCGACCCGCAGGCGGAGACGGCCCTCCTGCTGGAGATGGTCGATCTCTACAAAGGCAAGCCGGAGACGGCGATCCACCGGGTGGGCAGCGACGACATCGCCGCGTATCTGGACGACTATGACGACGTGAGCGCGCTGATCGTCTTTCCGCCGTACCAGCCGGCGGAGATCCTGGAACTGGCGCGGGCCGGGTTGCGCGTCCCGACCGGGATCACGCGCCATATTATTCCGGCGCGGGCGCTGCGCGTCAATGTGCCGCTGGAACTGCTGCGTGACCCGGTCGTGACCCTGGCGGAGAAAAACGCCCGGTGGCACGAGCACGTCAAGCAAAAACTGGTCGACAACGAGATCCGTTATTACCAGGAATCGACGTATTTATTTGACGAGTAGCGCGGGGCGGCCCCAAGGTGGCCGCCGGGATACAAAGGAGTGTTGCCATGACCACTATGACTACCACCGAAGATCAGGTGCGCGACGCCCTGAAAGAGGTCTACGACCCGGAACTGGGCATCAACATCGTGGACCTGGGCCTGGTTTACAATATCGACGTAGCCGATAATAAGGCCGACGTGACCGCGACGCTCACCAGTCCGGGTTGCCCGCTGGGGCCGGAGATCGTGAGCAACGTGCGCCGGGCGCTGAGCCGCTTCGAGGATGTCGACGAGGTGCAGGTGCATATCGTCTTCAGCCCGCCGTGGCACCCGGCCATGATGAGCGACGACGCCAAGGACGAACTGGGCTACTTCGGCTAAGCCGCCCGCCCAGCGGTCCCTATCTAAAAGACGACGCAGTCCAGTTGGGACTGCGTCGTTGCTTTCGCGGCGGGAAGCGATCAGGACTGCGGCTGCATCGAGGTAAAGAGCGCCAGGTGGTTGCCGGTGGGGTCGGTGAAGATGGCGAACCAGCCGGTCTGGGGGATCTCGGTCTTGCCCAAGACGGTCTTGCCGCCCAGGGACTCAACTTTGGCGAGGTCGGCGTCGATGTCGTCGCTATCGACATAGACGAGCAGGCTGTCGGGCTTGTACTGCATATGGGCGCTCGGATCGGTCTCGCCGACCTTGACGAAGCCGCCGCCGGGGCCGCCCTCCGCGCGGAACATCCAGTAATCGACACTCGGTTCATGGTGCAGATTCCAACCGAACAGGTCGCTGTAGAACTGCGCCAACCCCTTCGTGTCCTTGGCCGGGATTTCGATATGAACAATCGGATGTGCTGCCATTAAACATGCCTCCTCTGCGTGTAGGGAATCAATAGCCGCGAACAGCGACGGAGGAGTGGAACGTCGGGCGGGCGTGGTCGCGCCATCCCATCTAGTATAGTACAAATGTTCTGTTAAGACAATAGGCCGGATGATGTAGATTTACAGAGCGGGCAAGCAGATGCTATAATAGCGCGAAGTCCACCCGTTGGCGGGAGGAGCCATATGCAGGGAAGTGGTTCGTCATTCCAGCGCACCATCACCGCGGCGGGCCTGGCCCTGTTGGGGCTAGCCATCCTGGTGGTGCTCGTTAATCTCATCACGCCGATTCCCGAAGGCAGCCCGTTACGCGGGTTCTGGGTCGTACTCAAAGCCTTCGTCGCCGCCGTATTGCTGATCAGTTGGGTGCTGCTGAACGTGCCCCAACCGAAGCCGCCGAGCGGGCAGTTCGTGCTGGCGATTGCCCAGTTCGGCGAATTGCAGCCGGACGGCCAGGGCTGGCAGATTGTGCCGGGTCAGCGCTCGACGTGGGACCAGGCGCGCGCCGTGCTGCCGGCCAATTTGCCGCTGCCCAGCCACTGGCCGGCGCTGCGCCTGCGCCTGAACACCGCCCCCCCTTCGGCGAACGGCGCGAGTCCCGCGCACGCAGTCTCGCGCGGGGCGGGCGGCGCCGGCGGTGCCATGGCCCCCGCGCCGCACGGCAGCATCATCGCCCCGATCCACCGGCCCCCGCTGACGGCGGGCGGCGCGACGATCACCACGCTGGCCCGCCCCGCCGCCGCGCTGCCCGCGGAAGCGCTCGAAGACGGCCTGGCCGAACGGCCCCCGCCCCCACCCCGCCCGCGCCCCCTGCCCACCCGCGCCGCCGCCGCCACCGAATGGTTCTACACCACGCTGCTGGCCCGCTGGACCGACA
>CBJNAR010000831.1:0-2649 GCA_966434075.1 uncultured bacterium | reverse complement strand
ACATTCAAAGTCGCGCCAATCACGAAGCCACGGATAACGCGCAGGGGATGGCCTGGGTATGTCACAAACGTGCAGTGCTGGCTTGGCAAAGGGGGGATCTGGACCAGGCGATGCTACTGTCCCACGAAAGCCTGACCCGCTTTCACCAGATCAGCTTCCCGCCGGGTCTCGCCCACGCCCTCGTGTTCCAGGCCACCCTCGCCGTGACACGCCGGCAGGGCGGGCTGGCGGCGCGGTTACTGGGCGCCGCCGATGCGTTGCTGGCCCGCATCCACCAGCATGTCGAACCACCCGACCAGATTGCCTATACCCAGGCCTACGCCGGTGCACAAACCCAATTATCTCCCGACGTCTGGGCGCTAACCTATGCTGAGGGTCTGGCACTCGCTCCGGAGCAGGCCGTGGCCGAGGCCCTGGCCGCTTACACCGGCGGGAGCAGCACCGAGGGCACTCCGGCCGGATCGTAGAGGCGCAGGTAGAAATAGCCGATGCCCGCCAGACCGAGCTGAAGTCCCGGCACCTCGTCACCCCCCGGTATGCCACACGGCCAAGGGAGCAAAGCTTCCTGCACCTCGCTTATCCATTTCCGGCCCACTTCCTCGGCCTGGACCTGGTATTGGGCTTCATTCAGCACCCCGGCGGCGGTGAGCAGAATATCCGCGTTGCCGGCAAGCCCGTGGCATAAGCAGTAATTCTGATCGTCCGGCACCTGGGTCGCGGCGAGGAAGCGTGCAGTAGTCACCAAGGCGGCTTCAGCTTCCTCTCGGTAGATTGCCGCGCCGGTGATCTGAACTGCTCGCAAGCGGGCCAATGCCCCACCCGGCGCGCCGTGGCACCAGGCGTGCCCATAAGACCATGCGGATCGGTTCGCGCTACCGGATGGTCCCGCGGGGCGGAGGCGGAAATCCGGCCAGTTACCCGCCCGCGAGTCGAACCAGTGCCGCTCGTAGGCAAAGCCGTACTCGGCGGGATGGCGGAAGTCAGTCTCGCCGGAGACACGCCACAACTCCAGCAAGGCCCAGGCGATGCCGGCGGCCCCATGGGCGAAGCCGGTCAGGTTGTGATCCGATGGCGTGGGGATGGTCGCCCAGGACCAACCGATGGCCTGGCGATAAGCGGTTTCTAAGAGCCTGTTGCCTAGGCTCACCGCCACATCGAGCAGCCATGCCTGGCGCTGCCGGCTATACAGCCAGAGCAGCGCCGGGATCGCGCCCGCCGCTCCCGCGATCACATCCGCCTCGACCGGGCGATCATCTCCAGCGGCAAGCCCGGCGATCAGGCGGAGGGCCGTTTCCGCACCCATTGGGTAATCACACCACTCGGCCACCCGCTGGGCCGCGTAGGCGATTCCGGAGCTACCGGCGTAGAATCCCCAGCGCTGGGTAGGGGGCACCTGGGCATGATAGGTGAGCGCCTGCCGGATGGCGCCCAATGCCGTGTGCCGGTAAATTGGCTCCCCGGTCAGCGCGTAAAGCTGGCCCAGGAAGAGGGCGACCCCACTGGTGCCTCCATACAAGTCAGGCCCACAGGCCCGGTAG
The DNA here is from genome assembly GCA_966434075.1 of uncultured bacterium. Lineage (GTDB taxonomy): Bacteria > Chloroflexota > Chloroflexia > QHBQ01 > JAICKM01 > JAICKM01. Next base: position 1,111 of record CBJNAR010000831.1, on the reverse strand, counting down.
ATTACCGCCGGTCGCGCGGGATCCCCAATCACTGCAGGTCCAAGCCAATTGCAGGCAGCTCCTGCCCATATCGCATCCCGGCACAGGCGCGCGCCGATCCGATCTGCGGCTTCGAGAAAAAGGTTGTTACCAGGCATGGGTGGAACAGCCTAGTGCTGACCTGAGCAGCGGCCGGTCACTGTAATAGTGCTTTGAAGGGGCCGATTTCCAACCGGCTCGATCGTGTCGGAAAGTACCATGTGCGATTCCTATGCCGGCGGCCATGGGTAGTCCTCGCGCGTTGTGGCGTTGAGATGCGGTCGATCCAGGTCGATGCCGGTTTCGGCGAAATGCTTGCGGATAATTTCCAGCCGCTCCGCGCTCGACATTGCTTGTAACTCGTGGGCCCGCCAGAGGCCCCCAGCCAGCAGGCGGCAACGATGCTGGCCGAAGCTCTCCTCCGTCCCCGGATCCTCGGCAAAGGCCAGACCCGGCGCAAGCCGGCGGGTAAAGAGGGGGGTATCAGGCTGCATGCAGGCTTGCAAGTTGTCGTAGATCGGCGCCAGCAGGCGGGCGACTAGCGCGTAGTCGCGCCGGCTGATGTAGAGCACGGCGGCGTCGCGGCGGCTATAATTGGCCGGGTGCGCCGGGCATTTGAAGCGAAAGGGTATCTGGAAGCGGTTAAGCGCGGCCGCGAGGGCCGCCAGTAGTCGGGGCGCGCCGCCGGCCTGAACATGCCAGTAAAAGCGCATGATCGGCGCATCGGCCACGTCATCGGGCACGGCTGCGCCGATCACAAAATAGGTTCCAGGCTGCAACTGCCAGGACTCGTGCGGCCACTGGATGCTGGCCGGCTGCCCGGCTTGCGGTGCCTGATTTGGACCGGCGTGGGTCAAGAATGCACCAGGCCAGGCGGTTCGAGCCACTCCGCCTTTTTGTAACCAGAATCGTCCGTCCGGCCCGGCGCCCATCACGCGCCAACCTGCATCCATGCGGGTCCTACCCGGATTCGCCTCCTCCAGCGCGGGGGTGAAGTCGGCATCGGGCAGGGCCGGCGCCTGATCGGTCTCTCGATCACCCTGGTAACGCGCGCAATAGCCTTCGCGGTACAAGCGGTAATATAGCCCCGTTA
>CBJNAR010000830.1:0-2656 GCA_966434075.1 uncultured bacterium | reverse complement strand
CAACGGCGGCAAGCTGATGGTCACGCTGCGCATGCCCGACTTCCGCAAGTATGCCATCGAGGTCCCGCGCCCGGCCACCAGCCGCTACGAGTCGACCCGCGTGCTCGGCCAGTTGATGCGCGACATGTTCGTGATGAACGCCGACGAGGCCAATTTCCGCCTGTTCTGCCCCGACGAGGTGAACTCCAACCGGCTGGGCGCCGTGTTCGACGTGGAGACCCGCTGTTTCGTCGGCAAGACCATCGAGATCGACGACCGCGTGTCGCACAACGGTCGCGTCATGGAGATCCTCAGCGAGCACAACTGCGAGGGCTGGCTGGAAGGCTACGTGCTGACCGGCCGCCACGGCCTCTTCGCCACCTACGAAGCCTTCGCCATGGTGGCGGCCTCGATGGTCGTGCAACACACCAAGTGGATGGAAGAAGCCCTCAACCTGCCATGGCGCGAGTCGATTGCCTCGCTGAACATCCTGCTAACCTCGACCTGCTGGCGCAACGACCACAACGGCTTCAGCCACCAGGGGCCCGGCCTGATCGATGTGATGCTCTCCAAGCGCGGCACGGTGGCCCGTATCTACCTGCCGCCCGACTCCAACTGCCTGCTGTCGGTGGCCGACCACTGCTTCCGCAGCCGCAACTACGTCAACCTGATCGTCATCGACAAGCAGCCGCACCTGCAATATCTGCCCATGGATGAGGCCATCGAGCATTGTGAGCGCGGCGCCTCGATCTGGGAATGGGCCAGCAACACCGACGGCGAGGAGCCGGACGTGGTGCTGGCCTGCGCGGGCGATGTCGTGACCCTCGAAACCATCGCCGCGGCCTCATGGTTGCGCAAGAACATCCCCGAACTCAAGGTGCGCGTGGTCAACGTGGTGGACCTTATGACGCTGTTCCCGCCCGCCGTTCACCCGCACGGCATGGGCGAAACCGATTTCGTCAACCTCTTCACGGCCGATAAGCACGTCATCTTCGCCTTCCACGGCTACGCCCGCGCCATGCACCAGATCATCCACGGGCGGGCCAACCCCGACCGGTTCCACGTGCGCGGCTTCATCGAGCAGGGCACCACGACCACCCCGTTCGACATGGTCATGCTGAACAAGGTGAGCCGCTACGACCTGGTCAACGACGTGGTCAACAACGTGGCGAAGATGCGCCAGCGCCGCCCGGAAATCAACGACATCTGCGACCGGCTAATTGAGCAGGCCCGCGACTACACACTGGAGCACCTGGAAGACCCGCCCGAGATCCGCAACTGGACCTGGACGGAGGAGTAACCGGAACCCGTCATTCTGAGCGCAGCGAAGAATCTCCGTCTCGTACCCCCAGCGACGAGACTCTTCGCTGCGCTCAGAGTGACAAGGACGGGGGGCGCGCATACGCGCGGCTAACCCCCGCGCGGCACACAAAAAGGGGCGGGTGCAACACGCACCCGCCCCTTCGCCATGCCGGCCGGCGCTTCTTGCTTAGAAGGTGGGGGCCGGGACCGTCACCGGCGTATCCGAGCTATTCGGGGCCGTGGCGGCGCGCGCCAGGTGCTCGACCACCTCCAGCAACCCGCGGCCCACCTCGGCCTGGGAATGGGCGTCGCTGTACTTGCCCGCCTGGTACGCCGTGTACGCGGCTTTATAGGCGTTCTTGGCGGCGGTCAGGTAGGTGGCCGCATCGCCCGCGGTGTTGCTGCTCTTCAGGGCGGCATCCTGCGCGATGATGGCATTATAGAGGCTCGCCAGTTCGCGGCTGGCCTGCGCCTGGGTTGGGGTCGTACCCGCGGGCGCGCCGGGATGGCCCCGGCCCGGCCCCAGTCGCTGGCTGTAGGACGGCAGCTTGTCGGCGCCGAGGGCCTGCTGCATCAGCAGGTCCGCCGTCCGGGCCAACTCCTGCGCGGCGTTGGCCGTCTCGACGGCCTTGCCGTACTGGGTGCCGCTGCTCGCCGCCTGGGCCGCCTTGAGCAGGGTATTCGCGCCGTTCAACCAGTCCTGCACGGTTGCGGTGTCCATCTTGCCGGTTGCATAGGTCAGGTCGGCCTGCACCGAGGCGATGAGGTTGGTCGTGCCGCTGATCACGCGGGCGGCACCGTCGGCGGTATACTGGCCGCTACCGCGGCCCAGGCCGTCCGGCCCGCCGTGGCCGCCCCTCCCCGGCCCGTGGCCATCGCGCCCCGGCCCGAAGCCCCCATCGCGTCCGCCTGGGGCGGCGGGCGCCTGCTGCGTGCCCGGTGTGCTGGGGGGCGTCGCCTGCGCACCGGGAGTCGGCGTCGCCTGGGCCGTGTGCGCCTGGGGCGCGGCCAGCGTGCCGGCGGCCGCCGGGGTTGCCCCCAGGGCACCGGCCAGTGCCGCGCCACCCGCCAGCGCCGTCAACGACGCAGTGACGGCGAATAATCTCCACCTCATAACTCAAGCTCCTTTGCTGGTGCCACGCACCACGAACATGGATTCACGACGCTGCACCCGTGTGCAGCACATCCCTAGTGTAGCCGGGCAAAATTAGACGACGGCTGGCGAAAAGTTAGGATTGGATTAGGTTTGGGTGAGATAGCGGCGCGCCGGGTCTACCCAGTTAATCGCACCACGAAAACGCGATGAGTAGACCCAGTCTAAAAATTCTTCGCGCGCTTCGCGTCTTCGCGGTGACGTTGATGGTCAAAGCGTATC
>CBJNAR010000829.1:0-2657 GCA_966434075.1 uncultured bacterium | reverse complement strand
CCGCGGGCAGGCGACCGCGCAGGCCCGCGCCGCCGCCACCGCCGCCGCCCAGGCGCAGGCCGCCGCCGCCCGCGCCACCGCCCTGGCTCAGAACCAGGCAGCTAACGCCGCCGCCACCGCCCAGGCCCGTGCCGCCGCTACCGCCCAGGCCCGCGGGGCCGCAAACGCGGCGGCCACCGCCGAGGCCCAGGCGCGCCCCGCCGCTGCGCAGCAGACTGCCGCGTATGCCGCGCATGAAACCGCGCTGGTGCAGCAGGCCGCCGCCGCGCACGACACCGCCGTCGCCGCGGCCCATGAGACGGTCGTGGCGCAGCAGCAGAAGCCGCCGACTGCTCCGCCCGCCCCGCCGCCCAGCAATCCCTGCGGCAACATCCCGGCCCATCAGAGCGCCAGCGTCTCGCCCGGCAACAACTGCGTCCCCGCCGGGCGCGAGGCCAAGTTCACCATCGTGGGCCACGGCTTCACGCCCGGCGAAATCGTCGGCGCCTATGGCACCGAACCCGACGGCTCGGTCTACGGCCAGATCCAGGTCGAGGCCGACGGCAACGGCGATGTCCTCATCTACTGGACCATCTACGGCAGCGCCGGGCCGGGCGTCTATGCCGAGACGATGGAAGGCGTGTACTCGCACCACAAGGCGATTGCCTACGCACGCGTCGTGCGCTAAGCCGCCGGCCCCACCCGGCCACCCGTCATTCTGAGCGCAGCGAAGAATCTCGTCTCGTAGCCCGACCGACGAGACTCTTCGCTGCGCTCAGAGTGACAAACCCCAACCGTCATTCTGAGCTTGACTTTGTACAATTTGCCGCAAGCGGGAGCCGATGCCGGCGGGCGTAGCCGAAGTTGCCGCCCAGTATATTTTACATCCCTGCTTTTTGGGGGCGGTAAAATATCCGTAGCGCGCCCCCAGGCCCAAGCACCGCTGCTATTTATCAGGCGGGCGTTGGTTTTGCCTGGCCCGCGTACTGGACTTGCGCCCGTCTTGAGCGCCTGTGTGACCAATTGTATTTTGTACAAAGTCAAGCTGAGCGCAGCGAAGAATCTCCGTCTGGTACCCGAACGAGACGAAACTCTTCGCTGCGCGCTGAGTGACAAGCCTCGCCGGTTACTGACCACCGACTACTGACCACTGACCACTCGTACTCAGCACTCGTCAGGGGCTGACCGTCAGGTAGGGGCGCACGCGCTCGAAGAGTTTGGGGCCGATGCCCGGCACATCCTGGATTTGCTCGATGCGGGTGAAGCGGCCATGCGCCGTGCGGTACTCGACGATGCGCGCCGCCAGCGCCGGACCGATGCCCGGCAGGGTTTCGAGCGCGCTGGCGGGGGCCGAGTTGAGGTTGACCACGGCGGGGGGCGCGGTGGCTTTGCCGGCGGGAGCGGCGGGCGAGACCGGGCCGGCTGCGGCGGGGGCGGGGGCGGGCGTGCCGCGATGGGGAAAGAAGACCTGGTCCTCGTCGTGCAAGTGGAGGGCCAGGTTCACCTGGTCGAGGTCGGCGTCGGGCGCCGGGCCGCCGGCGAGCTGGAGCAGTTCGGCCACTCGTGCCGACGCGGGCAGGCTATACACGCCGGGGTGTAGCACGGCCCCGCTGGCGTAGACAGTGACCAGCGCCGCCGTCGCCGTCGCGGCGGGCGGGGTGCCCGCCGCGGTCGATGCTGCCACCGGCATGGCAGGCGTGGCATCCGCCGCCACCACCAGCACCGCGTCGCCCGGCGGCCCGCCGATACCCCAGCCCAGCAGCCCGGCCACCCCGCCGATCGTGCTCAGCCCCAGCAACAGCAGCCCCAACACCACGCGATGCGCTACTACCCAGGCTACCATAGTTGCCTCCGCCCCGTCGCCGGGAGAACCGCCGAATCACGCGCAAATGGCGCTACGTTGGGTGCAATTATAGAAGCGGCTATTCCGGCTGTCAAGCCCGCCCGCAACGGCAAGCGCTCTAGCGGCTTGCGGCGGAGTCGGGGCGGATCATCAAGCCGGACGTATCCACTACCTCGAAGTCGGAGGCATGGATCGCTTCCATCGTGAGCAGCAGGTCGTCGTTCCAGCGCGAGTCCGGTGAGCCGCTGATGTTGAGCGCGTCGCCGGTATCGGCCAGGATCATGCCGTAGTCCTGCAGCGCACGGAGGATCACCTGCGTTTTCGGGTCGAAGCCGCTGAGGTCCACATCCGCCTTCAGGCGCAGGCGCACCCCCATCGGCGGGGCAGCGGGATCGGTGGACGTGCCGTCACTGTGCCCGGCGGGCCAGACATAGGTGTCCCGGATGTCGCGGGTGGTGAAGCGGATGGCGTGGCGGATGACGCCGCTCGCCACCTCGTCGTAGCGCACCAGGCCCGGCAGGATCGGCAGGCCCGCGGCGTCCGCCGAACTCCAGCCGGCGGGGCGCAGCGCGTTGGAGGTCAGCGGCCACTTCGCGGCGGCGTCGGCATTCCAACTGCCGTCGCGCCGGGGCCGCGCGTGGTATAGCTCGTAGTCGGTGCAGGTCGCGGGGTCCACCACGATGACGTGGCGGTCGCCCTTCGCCCCCGGCCCGCCCTCCACCGGGGCGTTGGTGGGGATAGGATAGGGGCCGGGGTCGCTCTCGTCGCCGTAAGCGGTGAAAGGGAGGGGCACGAGCCTGGCCCCCGCGCGGGCCCCCGTCACCGGGATGCCGAT
>CBJNAR010000828.1:0-2657 GCA_966434075.1 uncultured bacterium | reverse complement strand
CCACGTCGCCCGCGTACAGGGCCAGATGCGGCGGGCCGGGCGGTTGCGGGGTCGCCGTGTTGAGCGGGTTGCCCTCGTCGCTAAGGTAGAACACATACTGGCCGCCCGCCACGGGCTCACCGATGACACGGCTGGCGGCGAGGCGGATATCCGGCCCCGGCGTGGGCGAGCCGGCGGGGTTGGTCGGCACCGGCGGGGGATAGATCGCCGTGGGCGACGGCACCGCCGGGGAGGGCGTCAGTTGGCCGGGCGGCACGGCGGTGGCGAAGGCGTGCGCCAGCAGGTCGGCGGCTATCGTCCCGCCGCCCCTACCATCCGGCACTCCCCAGACCAGCCAGTCGCCGGCGATGACCGGGAATTCCTGATCGCCGGGCAAGATTTTCAGGGCGGTGATCTGGCGATCACCCAGCTTCATGCCCCAGATATCGAGGCCGTTGCCCAGTCCGCCGGGCTGGTTCCAGACCAGCGTGTCGCCGGCCAGCACCAGGTTAATGGCGAAATAGGTGATGGTGGCCTGGTCGCCGGTGTCCAGGTTACGGTATTCCAGTTCGAAATCGGCCCAGAAGACGCGATGATCGCCGATAACATAGCTGGCCCCTCGCCCATCCGAGAGCTGGGTGACAGTCTGGGTGGTGCCGGTGTGGCGGTTGTAAGCGCGCAGAGTGTCGGGCGGGCCGGTGCCGGGCGCGCCCTCGCTGTATTCGCTCCAGATGATGTAGTCGTCGCTGAGGGCGGGCGGGCCGAAGGCGAGCGGGCTGGGCAGCGTCGCCACGACAGTAATATTGGGGCTGCCGATGTCGCGCGTCAGCAGGCGGCTGTTCCCCGTGCCCGTGTCGCGCTCGATCCAGACCACCGTCTGGCCGTAGATCGCCGGCTCGATGTTGCGCAGGGCGCCCGCCGCGGCCACCGTGAAGACGCCGCCCGTCAGCAGGTTCTTACCCGCGATCGCCACCGGGCATGTGCCGCAAACTTGCGGGTGCTCCTCCCAGACGACGTTTGGCCCCGATACCGCCACATTGATCTGGTCGCCGGGCGCGTCGGTGACGGTGAGCAGTTTGCCCATTTCCAGGTCCAGCGCCATGATGTTGCCCGTGCCGGCGCTGTCGGGGGTCGCCAGACTGTCGGTCCACACCAGGTAGCCGCCGGTGCCCTTGGGACGCGACTGGGCGTGCCCCGGCGCGGGCGGCGGGATGACCGGCGGCGTATAGCGCGCGTGGTAGCGGAAGGTGCCCAACTGGCTCAGCAAGACCTCGTAGGGCGAGCCGGCGTTCTCCGGGTGCAACTCGAACACGGCGCGCTGGAAATACTGCACCGTGTAGACCTTGCCGTCGAGCGGGCTGCGCTCGGTGAACTCGTCGCTGATGGGATAGCCCTGCTGATCCAGCCCGCCGTGGCTTTCCCAGTAGGCGCGGAACTTGCCGCCGACGTAGTGCTTCGTCTCCGGGAAAAACCGCGCGTTGTCGGTGCTGGCGTGCTGGTTGGGTGCGCCCGCCGTGCCGTAGCGCTTCTGGTACTCAAAGGTACCCACCAGGCTGAGCAATACATCGTAGGGCGCGGCGTTTTCGGGGTGCCACTCAAAGACGGCGCGCTCGAAATACTGCACCATATAGGGCTGGCCGTTGGTGTCGGAGACCTCCTGCATCGGCTCGCTGAGCGGGTAGCCTTGCTGGGCCAGGCCGCCGTGCTGGTCCCAGTAGGCGAGGAAACGCCCGCTGACGGTGTGCCCGGTCGGCGGGAAATAGCGGCTGTCGTTCTGTGCGGCGGCGCGCTCCATGGCGAAGCCGGCAACCGCCAGGAGGAATGCGCCCACGATCAATACCATGAGTCCCTTGGATCGTAACCTGTTCATCGCCCCATCCTCCGTGCTGTCCTGCGTGGGCAAAGCGGGTTATCGTGCGTGCTCTCACCATGATCAACGAGGCCGCTGATCGCCGGTTGCAATGGGTAGGCTCCGTTGGAATCAAGGCGCAGAGGTAGTAGGGCTGCGCGTTCCATTGCGCGGCCTGCTGCAATCGCCGGGCCGCGCCTCCTGACAAAGATACCGCAAAAACGGCGCATCTCGGATAGGAGGGGAATCAGGCAGTTGCACCACATGCCGGGGTGCTGTGCATCTGACTAATTATCAGATTGTAAGAATTGCATATGCTTGTCATTCTTACATAGACTCGCAAGGAGCACCCGCACTATACTGTGGAGTATAGAATCCGGTTGCACGGATCGCGGCATGACTGTGCAGCCGGATTCCTTTCGTTAGCCCCGCCGCCTTTCCCCGCCCCTGATGGTCCGGCTGCCCCGTGTCGTGTTGGCGCACCTTGAGCGCGGCGCGGGGACAGTAGACCGGGCCGGTCACAGGCACAAAGAGAGCCGAGTCCGGCAACGCACCGGACTCGGCTCATGTTATATCGTCGCTGCCGTCAGTGCTTACTTGGCCAGGGCGCGCACCGCGTCGGCGATATGGCTCGCGCTGATGCCGGCGGCGTCCAGCAGTTCTTGCGGCGTGCCCGAACCGGGCATATCCTTCACCGCCAGGTGGCGCACGCGCAGGTTCAGGGGCGCGCCCTGAGTTTCCGGATTGTCGGTAAAGGCTTCCAGCACTGCTTCCCCTAACCCGCCTTGCGGCCAGTGGTCCTCGACGATGACCATGCGCCCGCCGCGCG
>CBJNAR010000827.1:0-2658 GCA_966434075.1 uncultured bacterium | reverse complement strand
GCTAGACGAGCACTTCGCGCAGGAAGTCGCTGGGGCTCCACATCGGGAAGGCGTGGCCGAGCACGGCTTCGACGGCGGGCTGCTTGTTGATGCGCCGGGGCGTGCAGGATAGGAAGTCGCTGGCCCCGGCCAGCACGGCGCAGGCGATGTGCCGGCTGTCGCCCGGTTTGAGGCCGGCTTCCGCCGTGAGCCGGGCGGCCAGGGCGTCCACTTCCGGCGAGGCCGGGACGACGGTCTGGGCGAACTCGCGCAGGGCCTGCTCCAGCGCCTGCACATCGGCGTTGGCCCGCGCGCACTCGTCCTGCACGACGAAGGACGAGACCAGTTGCGTGTCGCCCGCCTGGATCGCGTCCACCAGCGTCTGCACGGCGCGGATCTCGCGCCGGTTGGTGCCCACCGCCGGGTCGTCGAAGGGGCGGCCATACACGCTGGTGTCGAGATAGACGACAGGGATGGCGTCGGGATCGCGCTCCATGGGGATCTCCTTCCGCTTAGCCCTCCAACCGATCGTAGGGGAAGGCGACTTCGACGCCGGTGCGGCTGAAAAATTCCTCGGTGACGGCGCGGACCCGGTCGGCGGTGGCCGGGTCGGCGGCGCGGCGCGCTTCCACCGGATTGTCGGGGCCGCCGCTGAGGTCCACGGCGATGTGGCCGCTGCCGGCCTCGAAGGCGACCCGCCCGACGGCAAACCCGGTGCCGCCCAGGGCGCGGCTCAGGTCGCGCACCAGCCCCAGTTTGCGGATCGCCTCGCGCACGGCGTTGCCCAACTCCCCGCCCGCCGCGCTCAGGTCGAGGTCGGCCTGCGCCCAGGCGCGCGGCTCAGCATCGCGGTCGATGGCGGCACGGGCACCGCGGGCTTCCCTATATGCAGCGATCAGGTGCTCAATTTCGTTACGCATAGCCCTGTTATACCATATCTGCCGATCCCCGCGGTAGCGGCCCCGCCCGCGCGGGTTAGGGAATCGGCGGGCGGCGGCAGCGCCCGGCTCCTAAAGGAGCGGGCTACGTGTACGAAGCCCGCCTGCGCGGGCTGGCCTCTTCCGGCCCCGGCGATCCCCGCGATAGCGGCAGCGCCCGGCCCATAAATGGGCGGGCTACGTTTACGAAGCCCGCCTGCGCGGGCTGAACGAATTGAGGCCGCGCAGGCGGGCTTGGTAATGGTAGCCGGCGGCTTGGGCCGCCGGGCTACCCCCGCCTTGCGGGCGCCCGCCGGGTGTGGTATGCTGACGGGCGGGAGAGGGGGCACCCTCCCCGGAGAGGTACGCAACGGATGGTCGTGCGCTTCGTGATTTATGGCCTGCTGGGCTGGTGCATGGAGATCGTCTGGACGGCCCTGCCCAAACGCCGCCCCATTGACTGGCGGTTGCCGGGCCATACGTACCTCTGGATGTTTCTGATTTATGGCCTGGTGGCGCCGCTCTATGAGCCGCTGCACGATGGCCTGCGCACGGCGGGCGTGGCCTGGCCGTTGCGCGGGCTGCTGTATGCCGCCGGCATCATGGGCGTGGAGCTGGTGACCGGCTGGCTGTTGGAGCGCCTGACAGGTCGTTGTCCGTGGGACTACAGCGCCACGGCGCGCTGGCACTGGCGCGGCTATACGCGCTTCGATTACGCGCCGCTCTGGTTCCTGGTGGGGTTGGCCCTGGAGCCGTTGCACGACTTCCTGGTGCGCCTCACTCCGGCGATCACCGCGGCGCTGGCACTCTAGAGGGTCCTTCTGTTTATGGGTAGACTAACACCTTTTGGCTCACTGGTCTTGCTGATCCTGCTCATCGCCGGCGTGGGTGGCCTGCTGGCGATGACCGACAATCTGCGCTGGCCGCCGTTCGGCATCACGCTGACTGCGCCCACCCCAATTGTGATCACGGCCACCCCAAACCCGAGCGGGCCGCCCGCCGCGACGAGCGTCGCCCTGGTGCCGACCAACCCGCCCGCCGCCCCCAACATTACCGCCGCGCCGACGGCGCCCCCGCCGACGGCCACCAGCACGCCGACCGCCACGCCGACGGCCACCAGCACGCCGACGCCGACGCCGCCGGGCCTGGCCTATGTCGGCGCTATCGACGTACCGGGCCTGGACGCCGGTCCCGGCGGGCCGCAACCGGCCGCCACGGACCCGGAGACCCACCGCCTCTACGTGATGACCACCAACGGCGCAGGCCGGGGCATCCTCGGCGTCTATGACGAGACGAACCTGCAAAAGCAAAAGGACATCCCGCTGGACCTGGAAGGCATGACGCTGAACACGGTAGCCCCGGTGCCCGTGCTGGTGCATGGCCCCACCAAGCGGATCTACGTGGTGGCGCCGAACGGGCGCATCGCGGTCATCGACAGCAATGCTCTGGCCGAGACGCGGTCCTTCAATCTGGGGCAGCCCATTGAGCACGCTTTCCTGAACCCCGACGGCACCAAGCTGTACGGCTTGTTGAGCGACCAGCCGGGCAGCGGGGGCCCGTTGCTGCGTATGCTCGACCTGCAGAAGGTGACGACGAAGGGGATCAAGATCCCCAGCGGGTGGTCCGCCGACAGCGCGTTCGTGGACGGCACGACGCTCTACCTCACCGGGCGCGAGGGCCTGTTGCCGATGGATATGCGCTACGATATCTTCGGCGGGCCGATCCAGCTCGGCTTCGAGCCGTTGTTCCCGCTGTTCGACGG
>CBJNAR010000826.1:0-2660 GCA_966434075.1 uncultured bacterium | reverse complement strand
CCCAGCAGCACGGCCAGCCGGATGTTGGTCAGCCGGGTGCGGACATAGGTGCTCGACCCCGCCGCCGAGGTGGCCGCCACGGCGACCAGGCTGGTGCCCGCCGCCACCTGGAAGGGCAGGTTGAACACCAGCGTCAGCACCGGCACCAGGAAGATCCCGCCGCCCAGGCCCAGCAGCGCGCCGACCAGCCCCGCCAGCAGGCCCAATACGCTGATCCCCAGCAGCAACCAGATATCAATGGTCATATGGCCGCTATTGTACGCGATTGCGCCCCGCGACTCAAGCGGGTCGCCCCACCGACCTTTGTCACTCTGAGCGCAGCGAAGAGTCTCGTCGTTTCGGCTACGAGACTCTTCGCTGCGCTCAGAATGACAGATCCCGGTCATTGTCACTCTGAGCGGAGCGAAGAGCCTCGTCGTTTCGGCTACGAGACGAGATTCTTCGCTCCGCTCAGAATGACAATAGATCGTGGTCGTCTACTCAACAGGATCGGGGCGCTTGACAGCGGGCGGGCCGGGCCGGGTATAATGGGCGCAACAATCGGCCCACTGGGAGGTATCGATGGCGTTTCCGCTGGCCGTGCCCGCCGGCTTTGTCCGGCACCAAACCGACCGCTATGTCCTCTTGCACGGCGATTGCCTGGATGTGCTGGCGGCGCTCCAGGCCGCGCACCCGGCGGGCGCCGTGCCGCTCATCTTCGCCGACCCGCCGTATAACCTGAGCAACGACGGCATCACCTGCCAGGCCGGGCGCATGGTCTCGGTGAACAAGGGGGCGTGGGACCGCTCGGCGGGCGTCGCCGATGACCACGCTTTCCACCTGGCCTGGCTGGCGGCGTGCCGGCAGGTGCTGACGCCGGACGGCAGCCTCTGGGTGTCGGGCACGCGCCACGTCATCTTCTCCGCTGGGTTCGCCATGCAGGAACTGGGCTACCGCCTGCTCAACGAGATCACCTGGTTCAAGCCCAACGCCGCGCCCAACCTGTCATGCCGCTACTTCACGCACAGCCACGAAACGCTGCTCTGGGCGGCGCGCGACGAGCGCAGCAAGCATACCTACAACTACGCGGCGATGAAGGCCCAGGCCGGCGGCAAGCAGATGCGCTCGGTCTGGCCCGACATCCCCGCCGCCGACGAGCCGCAGGACATCTGGGTGATCCCGACGCCCCGCCGGGGCGAGAAAACGCACGGCAAGCACCCCACGCAGAAGCCCCTGGCCCTGATGCGCCGCATCGTGGAGGCCAGTTCCAATCCGGGGGATGTGGTGCTCGACCCTTTCAGCGGGTCGGGTTCGACAGGGGTGGCGGCGCTGGAGTTGGGCCGCTTCTACATCGGCATCGAGCAGGACCCGGCCTACCTGGAGTTGAGCCGGGCGCGCCTGGATGCGGCTCTGGCCGCGCCGGGATAATTTGGCGTTGTAGGGGCCGGTTTCAAACCGGCCCGATCTCGCATCAGCATTTAAACAGACGAGGGGCGGCACAGACGTGCCGCCCCTCGCGTTGCCGCGGATCGGGCGCCGGAGAGCTGAGATCCCCGGCGCCGGGCCGCCTACTTCACCGTTGAGTTGTACTCGTCGAGGATGTCGTTGGCTTTGTTGGCCGCGTCGTCCAGGGCCGCCTTGGCCGAAGGCGACTTGCCGAGCATGAACTGCTCCATCGCGCCTTCGACCAGCGGGCGGGTCCCGGCGAAGGTGCCGAACACCGCGCCCGCCGTGGCCGGGCTGGCCTCGGTGGCGTGCAGTTGGTCGACCGCGACCTGGAACTGCGGATACTTGGACAGGGCGTCCTTCATCTCCTGGACATTGTAAGCCGCCTTGCGGGTGGGATAGTAGCCGGTGCTGGAGGCGAAGAAGGCCTGGATCTCCGGCGACGAGGCGAACTTGACGAACTCCCAGGCGCCGTTCTGCTGGTCCGCCGAACCCTGATCGGTGATCCAGAGCGAGGCGCCACCGATGATCACGCCGCCCTTGGCGCCCGCCGGCTTGGGCAGGTAGCCCACGCCGATGTCGACTTTGCCCGCCGTCTTGGCCTGGCTGCTCCAGCCGCGCAGGGTGGCGATGCTCTCCAGCGCCATCGCGGCATCGCCGCGCGAGAAGTTGGCGCCCAGGGTGGTGCCGTTGGTGGTGCCGCTGGCGCGCCCGACGCTGCGGCCCACGCCCTCATCCTGCAGTTTCTTGAGGAAGTTGAGCCAGTTCTGGCCTGCCTCGCCGTTGAACACCAGCTTGGTGGCGCGCGCGGTGCGGCCGTTGTCCGGCTCGGCATAGAGCGCGGTCTGCTCGGCCAGTTCCTGCTCCAGGATCCAGCCGTAGAGCGTGAAGTCGATACCGCTGCGGACGATCTTGCCGCTGGAGTCCTTCTTCACCAGCTTCTGCGCGGCGGCGAACACCTCGTCGTAGGTCTGCGGCGGTTTGTCCGGGTCGAGGCCGACCTCTTTGAAGGCGTTCTTGTCATAGTAGAGCACCGGGGCGGAGCTGTTGAAGGGCATCGAGTAGAGCTTGCCGTTGACCGTGTAGTAGCTCGCCACGGCGGGCTCCAGGTCCTTGACCAGGTCCTGCTGGTTATTCTTGTCGATGAAGTCCTGCACCGGGATGATGCGCTTGCTGTCGATCATGCGCTGGGTGCCGATGTCGTAGATCTGCACGATGCTCGGCAGCGAGCCACC
>CBJNAR010000825.1:0-2661 GCA_966434075.1 uncultured bacterium | reverse complement strand
CATAACCAGCCCGCCGCTGCGGGCGTTCCAGGGCGTGCGCGTCTCCGGCGTGTCGTCGAAGCCGGCGGAACCGGGCGCGGGACTTGCCTCCTTGCGCGTGGCGTAGCCGGGGATATAGTCGTCGTCGGGTGGCGTGGTGGACATGGGGTACCTTTCCGCACTAGCGCAGGCCCGGTTGCAGGGGCAGGTCCGGAGTCGCCGAGGTCGCCAGCACGCTGGTCAGGGCGATGCGCAGGTTCGCCAGCGCCGTCAGCTCGATCAGGGCCAGGATCAGCGCGATCAAGAGCGGGGTGAGCGCCATCTGCCAGGTCAGCACGCTGCCCGCGCGCCGGCTCATGGTCGAGACGATCAGCACGTTGGTCATGGTCAGCAGGGCCAGCAGGCCGCCCACGCTGCCCAGCGCCAGCGGCCAGTAGAGCCAGTCGCCGATGCGCGTGTCGCCCGCCGCCGACAGCATGATGCCGACCACCACCGCGGTAGGCACCAGGTAGCCGAACAACTCGAACGGCTGGTCGATGGATCGTTCGCGGTGCAACAGCCCGGTGCGCCAGAAGCTCTGGTTGAACAGCGGGTAGAGCACGAACATCAGCGACACTCCGGCCAGCACGCCGGTGATCAGCCGCAGCCAGTTCGTCGTCTCGTACAGCGCCGTGGCCCCCGGCAGCGAGTCGAAGGTCGAGTTGATGCCGTCGAACACCATCGTCGAGAACATGAAGCCGAGCAGCGGGAAGATGCGCCGCGAAGGCAGGCCCCCGGCCAGGGGCCGCAAAATCAGCAGCATGATAAACGTGACCAGCGCGCCTAGGTAGATGCCGCTGCAGCGGGCGCAGAGCGGCAACTGGTGCCCGGCGATGAACAGCGAGTGGCTGCTCAACTGGTGGCAGACGCCGAAGCCCAGGAAGTCGAGCTTGTACTTCAGCGAACCGGGCACGAACACCAGCAGGCCCAGCAGCACGGCGATCAGCCCCGCCTGCAACGGGGAGATCGGCAGGGACCGCTCTTTCAGCACGCGCATCATGGTGCGGGCTCCCGGATGTCGACCGCCTGGCCGTAGCGGCTGAAGTCGACGGTGGCGACCAGGAAGCCTTGGCGGGTGGCGTTGGGCGCCAGCGTGACGTTGGTTTGCAGGCGCGTGACCCGGCCGTTGTCCGCGGCCAGGTAGACATCGGCGGTGGCGGCGGAATAGCTCAGGCCGGGCACCACAGGCAGCACGCCCGGTTCCAGGGTCATGTGCAGCCGCCGGCTGGGCACGCCGTTTATCGTCTCGTCAGAGGCCGGGGTCACATCGTGGGCGTATTGCAGCACGCCGAACAGGCTGGACAGATCGATGCTGCCCGAACTGGTCCCCGCCCCCAGCTTTTGCCAGCGCCCGCCGGTCGTCGTGTCGCTGATATAGGTCGTGGGGCCGATGGTGATCACTTCGCTCGTGCCCTCAATCGACTGCTGGACGAAGTGCGTGCGATCCGGCGCCTGGAAGTCGCCCGACTGGCGGGCATAGGGCACGGTGAGGTTGCCGCTCTTGAGTTGGATCAGTGACTCGAAGTGGTAGCTGGGCGCCGCCGCCATGCGCGCAATCGCGCCGGTCAGCGTGGCCGCCGCGCTACCGTAGCGGTACTGATAGTAGTGCTGGCCGATGTTGCCCATCTGCACGCGCCAATGCGGCGCGTTGGCCGGCACGAAGGTCAGCACGCGGCGCTCATAGGCCTGGATCAGCACCCACTGCGGCGCCCCGGCGATTTTGACGCGCGCCCAGTAGGCTTCGCTGATCGGCAGCCCCGTGGCGAAGTTCCAGGGGTCGGACAGCAGGGCCGTGCGGGTGGTGCCGCCCTCGCGCACCGGTCCGGTCGCGTTCAAGAAAGTCCAGAACACGCCGGGGATATTGTGATGCGTTTTCGGCTCGTAATAGGCGATGCGGGTGGCGTCCATGGCCCGCCCGGTGTCCTGCCCCACATGCCCGGCCTTGTCGATCGTCGCCGTGACCGCGGCGCCGAGGGCGGCATTCGCGGGGTGGTCGCCGCGCGAGGTGTTGCTAACGGAGAGGAAGGACGCATAGGTGGGCGCGGTCGTATCGTCGGTGTCCGAGGCCAGCGGGATATCGGCGGGCGCCCGGTTCTCGTAGCTGGTGAGGCCCGTCTGGATACGTCCGGAGATCAACTCGATGCTGAGCAACCCGTTGGTGACGAACCACTTCGAGTTGCGGTCGCCGTTGGGGTCGTTGATCTCCATGCGGCTCTTATCGAAATACTGGACCAGATGCGATCCGCCCGGCAGCCCGGCAAACGGTTCGCGCACGACCATGCCGGGGGCCGGCCCCCAGTACCAGGAGCGCCCGGCCTGCCCGGCGGCCACGGGGGCGTCGGTGCGGGTCCAGACTTGCTGAAACGCCGGGTCGGCATAGCGCAACTCGACGGCTGCCGCGGGCCGCGCCGCGAGCACGCCCGTGCCCGCAGCCGTGCCGAGCAGCACCGCCAGCAGCCAGCGCGCGCCGCGCCGGGGGGTGGTTCGATGCATGAGAATAGCGTACCTCTCTAGTTGCACAACCTGGGGGCGATCTCGCAGCAGGCGCCCTGAACGCCCTCATTATAGCCGGTGCGCCCGCCCGGCGGCAAGGACCGGGCTACGGAGCATGAGTGCGCGGCATGATGTTGCATCCGGGCGCCC
>CBJNAR010000824.1:0-2662 GCA_966434075.1 uncultured bacterium | reverse complement strand
AGGCCCAGGTCGCCCTCGGCAGGCGCCCCCGCCGGGCGCGGGCGGTCGACCGCTACCTCTACATATAATGCCACACGCTCACCACCCATCGCCAACGGCTACCGTTGCCCGATTATACCCAAAACCGGCGCTACTTTACAAACCGGAATCGCTGTGCTAGAATAGACATAACTACGCGTGCGCGCATGCGTTCTAACTTGCGCCGCCGGCGGCACTTCCCCCTGATTCCTGACTGGCGATTCATCTCGGGGGCAGTGGCCCGGCAGTGTGGCGCAGCTTAACTTTGATTATTACAGGCCCGCAGCACCCGCGGGCGCCGGCGATGGCCGGCGGTGACTTGCCTGCGGACGGGCGGGCGAGCAGGACCAGGAGCAAGCCATGGCAGGACACGGTGGCGGCGGTGGCGGCGGCAGGAAAAAGGGCGGTCCCCTGGCGGCAATCCAGGGCAATGGATGTCTGACCTATATCGCCCTCTGGGTGGTCGGCCTGGTGTTGCTGGTCAGCGGGGTGTGTGCCGCCGGTTCCGGCATCCTATCGCGGATCGGCCTGCCAATCCCCGGCGCCGGTGCCGCCACAAGCTCATCCGGCATCAGCATCAGCGCCAGGCCGGTGGCCCCCGCGGCAGCGGCTCCCGCTCGCGCCCCGGCGGCATCCCAGCCGGTCAGCCAGCCCGCGGCGTCCACGGGCGGCGGCAATACGACCACGGCGCCCAGCGGCGTCATCAACTCGGTGCCCTTGCAGGGCGCGCAGGGGGCCTTGATCACCCCATACCTGGCCCCGGCTTTCTACATCGTGCGTCCGGGCGATACGCTCGACACGATTGCGGCAATGTACGGCACGACAGCGTCTAGTTTACGCACCTATAACCGGCTCACTAGTGACCAGTTGCAGATCGGACAGGTGCTCTATCTGCCCCCCGCCACCTTCAATACGGTGCCGAATACGGGGCGCAATGCCGGTAAGGATAGCGATGCTCCGAACGACCCAACCGACGCAAACGGCAACCAGTAATCCATCCATCCGCCCGGTCGCACGACATATACTGACTCCCGCAACCCGGCGGATCGCCGTGCTCTTACTGCTGGTGCAAAGCCTGATCAGCGCTTGCAGTATCACCGTCGGCCCGCCGCCCAGCACCACGCCGGGACCGGGCGAGCCGACCAATACGCCCATTGAGCAGGTCCACTTCGACGTGACCCATGTGCCGTCGCCCACTGCCCTGCCGCCGACCAGCACGCCCGGCCCCGGCGGCGCGGTCGCGCCCGGCGCCACGGGCAAATATACGATCAAGCCCGGCGATACCCTCTCCGGCATCGCCCAGGAGTTCGGCATCACCGTGGAAGAACTGGTCAAACTGAACAACATCGTGGACCCGAACCAGATCCAGGCCGGCCAGGTGCTCACGGTCCCGGCGAAAGGCGCCCCCACCTCGGCCCCTGGACCGACGGCGTCTCCGACTCCTGGTCCTTGACAGATCATTTGGTATTAGTTATAATAAGCTCAGTTGTAAGCAATGCACCTCCCCCTGGGAGGTTTCCGCAGAGGAATAAGGAGGTGATGCCCATGGATAGTAGTAAGCATGGCATCACCAGCAAGGTCAGCTAGATCTAGCGCAAGCGAAATCCAGCGTGCTGGTGATGCAAACGTAAAAAGGACCCCGTCCCCCTAAAGGACGGGGTTCCTTTTTTCCCCCGGAATAACGTATCCTCCGCCCCGCCCCAACCCCATTGCCCGATTATTCGTCTCCATCTCTGAAAGCCGGCGAAGCCCGACCAGCCGGCCGGGCCTCACCTTTAATGTGGTTTGTAACAGCGGGTTGGATCAAGCGGCGGACACGCTGCGGAGGACCGCGGTGGCCCGCCGGGTGGCGGTGTGGGCGAGGTTCTGATCGACTTCCGCGACATGGCGCAGGTAGCGCACATAGGCGTCCCGGCCGAGTTTCAGCAACATCATGGGCGTGCAGGCCACCACGTCGGCGGTGCGTTCGCCGCCGGTCAGCAGCGCGATTTCGCCGAAATAATCGCCCGCGTTGATGGCAGCCAGCTGCACGGGCGGGCCGTTGGTCCGGGCAATCTGGACGATCGCTTCGCCCGATTCCACCAGATAGAGGCTGTCGCCGCACTCCCAGCGGCGCACGATCACCTCGCCCGCCGGCACCTCGATGCATTCCATGAACGACCCCAGCACGGTGGCCTCGGCCACGGACAGCCCGCTGAACAGCGGGAACTGGCGCACGCGTTCGCCCACGTCCAGCATGGCCCGGCGTTGCTGCATCGGGATGCCTTGCTGGGGCAGAGCCGAATCGATCAGCGGGTCCAGGTAGTCGGGCGGCGCCAGGCTGCTGCGGGTCGCCTGGAGGTCACGTTTGAGGCCGACCAGGGCCAGCACGCCTTGCTTGCCCGGCAGCGCCAGCGCCTGCTCGATCTGCGGCAGCCGCGTGCGCATGGGATCCGTCAGATCCGAGACCAGAGCCGCGAACGGGTAAATGGTGCGGTACTGATGGCGCAGGAACAGGTACGAGTCCTCGCTCTCGTAGGGCGGCGTGCTGTGCACGACGACCATGGGCGTGTGGAAAAAGGCCAGGTTTTGCCCGGCGACGCCCTCTTCAATGTCGCCGATAAAGGCATCGACTTCCATGCGCAGCGGGCCGACCAGGATGTGG
>CBJNAR010000823.1:0-2663 GCA_966434075.1 uncultured bacterium | reverse complement strand
ATGCCTTCCATGATCAGAAACTCGTTGGAGATGGTGATGGGCTGGGCGTCCGCCTTGGGCAGTTCGTTTTCGTAGAAACGGAAGTTGCCGCCGGGAAAGGTGAAGAAGGAATAGGCAGCGTCGAGCGGCGCCATGTCTTCGAGCGCGGCGGACACCACCTTCCCCTGGTGGAAGTATAACCTCCCGCTGCCGAAGCCGTCGCTGCCCATGATCTCCACTGCGCCCGTTTTGCGGCTCAGGCTGAGCAACTGGATGATGTCGGGCAGAGGGAAGTCTTTGAGCGTACCCTCCAGCGCCATGGTGCGGAGCCTCGCTGTTTACAGCTTGCTGATGACCAGTTTGCTGACGGCTTTGAGCGTATCGAAGACGCCAATCCCTTTCGCAGCCGCGGCTTCATAGCGCGGAACCCGGATCGAATTCAGATACCGGTCCATCACTTCCACCGGCAAGGCGTTTTCCAGGTCCCGCTTGTTGTACTGCATCACCAGCGGAAATTCGAGGAATTTCTTACCCATCAACGTGATATTGCGGGCCAACTCCTGCAGGCTTTGCACATCCTCCTGCAACTTGTGGCGCTGCGAGTCGGCCACGAAGACGACGCCGTCGGCGCCGTTCAGCACGGCCACGCGGGTGCGTTCGTAGAGCACCTGGCCCGGCACGGTGAACAGGTGGATGCGCGTCTGAAAGCCATGCACCTGCCCGAGATCCAGCGGTAAGAAGTCGAAAAAGAGCGTGCGCTCGGTTTCGGTCGCGATGGAAATCAAGTCGCCCTTGGCCTGCTGGGGCACCATGGAGTGGATGTATTTGAGGTTCGTCGTCTTGCCACAGAGTCCCGGCCCATAGTACACGATTTTGCAGTGTATTTCGCGGGCGGCCACATTAATCAGTGCCATGATACCTCACCATTAGTCGCGGAAGAGCAAATCGATGGTATCCTCAACCGAGGTGCGGAAACTGGTGCTGATGACGGCATCACGCTGGCGGCTCTGCTGGCGCACGCGTTGCAGAATGGAACCGAGTTCGTCGGTCGCGCGCTTGGCAAGAACCTTGACCAGGCCGATGTGGGTTCGCTTGTCAAACATCACAACCAGCATCCACTGCTCTTCGATCAGCTCGGTGAAGATATTTTCTTTGACACCTTGTTGGAAGAGAACACGGAAATCCTTTTCGCGCAAGAGCCGGGCCACCTCGCGGGAGGACGCGAAGGTGCCGGCCAGCAGGGCGCCCAGGGCGGTGATGTCTTGCCGCTGGGTGTCGCCGCGCGCCGCAATGACCTGGCCGCTCTTATCGAGCAACATGGAGTAGTTGGCGTTCGTGTCCCCCACGAGACGTTCGAGGCACTCCTCGATCGCGTCCGTGTCTTTCTCCGACACGACCAGGCTCGTTAACTGCGGGTCCATACGGGGAGCCTCCCTCTGTTGCGGCGGTGCGGCGACGTGTTGAGACGGTTCAGGCGGTCCAATGTGCCATCTGCCTTACTATACACTAGGCTTTATGATATGTCAATAATAACGGCGGAGCGCCACGGCGCCAACAAACACGCGTGCGCAGGCACGCCGGCCGGGTCTCTCGATATATAAGCATACCATGAGCGGTAGGGCGGGCGGGGTAGCCATTGGTCCCGGTTGCCGGTAGCCGATTGGCCCCGAATGGCGCCCGCTCAGGGGCGAATCAGCACGCGGCGGCCTTCCACCACCAGCCGCCCCAGCGCGTAGAGTTCGACCGCCGCGGGCAACAGGCGATGTTCCACCGCCTGCACACGCGCGGTGAGGCTCGCCAGGGTATCGTCGGGCAGCACCGGCACGGCCTCCTGCAAGATGATCGGCCCGGCGTCGATGTCGGTGGTGACGAAATGGACCGTGACGCCGGTGACTTTGACGCCGTAGGCCAGGGCATCGGCGATGGCGTGCAGGCCGCCGCCGAAGGCCGGCAGCAGCGAGGGGTGCAGGTTGATCATGCGGCCCAGGTAATGCTCGCAGATCGCGGCTTCGAGCACCCGGTCGAAGCCCGCGCAGACGATCAGTTGGGCCCCGGCGGCGTCGAGAAAATCGGCCATCTGCTGCTGCTGGGCCAAGCGGCTGGGGCTGCCCGCGCGGGGGATCACCGTGCTCGGCACCCCGTACTCGGCGGTGATGTCGAGCGCCGGCACGTCGCTGTGGTTGGAGACGACGGCCACCACCGTCGCCGGGAGCGTACCCGCGGTACACGCTTCGAGCAGCACGCGCAGATTGCTGCCCCGGCCCGACACGAGTACCCCCAGCCGCAAGGGCAGCGCCGGCGCGGGCACCACCACGGGCGGCGGCGGCGTGCTGGGCGCCGAGAACAACGGCAACTGCGCGGCGGGGTCGCGGGCGTCGTCGTCCATGGGCGGGCTACCGCAGCACCACGGCGGGCGCCGCCGGGTCGGGCCGCGCCACCACCTGCCCGACGACCAGCGCCTCCGGTGCCAGGTCGCGAATGGGCGCGACCTGTTCGGGCGCGGCGATGAGGATGAAGCCCAGACCCATGTTGAACACCTGGGGCATCTCGGCGGCGGGCACCGCGCCCCGCGCGGCGATGAGGGCGAAGATCGGCGGGACGGGCCAGGTGCCCTGATCCAGGACGACGCCGGTGCCCGGCGGCAGCACTCGCGCGATGTTGGCCGGCAGCCCGCCCCCGGTGAT
>CBJNAR010000822.1:0-2668 GCA_966434075.1 uncultured bacterium | reverse complement strand
CGGCGCGGTCTTGCACATACACCAGGGCCAGCCGCACCAGCGCCGGGTGAAAACGATCGAGCAGCGTCACGAACGCGCTTTCCTCGCCGCGCAGGAGTGCGTCCACCAGCGCGAAATCGGTGCCGGGATCCTCGGCCCACCCAGGCGCGTCCATCGCGGGGCTTTCCATGTTCATGTAGGGTTCTCCTCAGCCCGCCGGGCGCAGACCGGCCCGCGCGAGCCGATGCCGGACTCAGGCCGGCGCCCGCGCCAGGCGCAGATAGACCGCGCCGCGGGCGTCCAGATAGATGGCCTGCGGCGTCTGGACGATGCGCAGGATCACTTGTTCGCAGGCCGGGCAGCGCAGTACCATGCCGGGCCCCTGGACGAAGGCCAGCAGTGTGCCCAGCGCGCCCTCGCGCCCGCAGGCGGCACATTCGGTCGGACTGGCCGTCATCTCCACCGTGAAGATCTCTTGCAACAAGCCCGCGAGTGCGTTGCCGTCGAGCATTAATGCCCGGTCCAGGTCGGTCTCCACACTGTCCATCACGATCCTCCCTCTAGACCGGGCCACCCGACGGCCCAAAGCGTTCGGTCCGCACCTGGCCGGGCGCCAGGCCGATTTGCACCAGCGTGTTGGCCGCCGCTTCCACCAGCAGCGTGGGCCCACAGATGAAGACTTGCGGGTCCGGCCCCAGGGGCGCGACCACTTCGCGCAGCATGGGCGCGTCGATGCGCCGGGCGTAGCCGGTCCAGCCCGGCGGCTGCGCGCGGGTCAGCGTGTGAAACACCTCCAGCCCGGCGTGCGCCGCCTCCAGTTCGGCCAGTTCCCTGGCATAGATTACATCCTCCGCTGTGCGCGAACTGTAGAGCAGGCGCATCGGCACGTGCGCGCCGGAAGCCGCCCCGTGGCGGATCATCGCCATGAGCGGGACGACGCCGGAGCCGCCCGCGATGAGCAGCACCGGCCCGCCCATCCGGGCTTCCCATACAAAATAACCGCCGATGGGGCCGCGGAGTTCCACCTGATCGCCGGGAACCAGTACGTCGTGCAGATAGGAGGACACTTCGCCGTCGGGCAGCCGCTCCACGGTGAGATCGATCTCGCCGGGGCGCTCCGGCGGCGAGGCAATCGAATAGCTGCGCTGCGCCTGGTAGCCGTCCGGGGCGGTGAGCCGGATATCGTAATGCTGCCCGGCGCGATGCGGCATCCAGGCGGGCAGGGCCAGGGTAAAGCTCTTCACCTGCGGGGTTTCCGGCTTGATGGCCGTGACCGTGGCGATCTGCCAATCGATGGCATGCTGCATACCTGAACTCCCCTTGTGCTGCACTCCGCGAGGATCGCGTTGCCGGCGCGGGCGGGCGATCCCCCATCGGTCCGGGCCGGTTCAATCGCCGCTGTAGCGCTCCTCTTTCCACGGATCGCCGTGATTGTTATAGCCGAGCGATTCCCAGAAGCCGGGCCGGTCCTGCTCCAGCAGGCGCAGGCCGCGCACCCATTTTGCGCTCTTCCACAGGTAGAGATGGGGCACCAGCAGCCGCGCCGGGCCGCCGTGCTCCGGGGCCAGCGGCTGGCCGGCATACTGGTAGACGATAAACGCCTGGCCGTTGATGATGTCGGGCAAGGGCAGATTGGTGGTGTAACCGCCGTCGCAAAAGGCCGAGACGTATTGCGCCCGCCGGTCCAGGTCCACATGCTCCAGCAGTGTATCGACGCTGACCCCGACCCACTGCGTATCGAGCTTCGTCCATTTGGTGACGCAGTGGATATCGGCGACCACGGTTTGCGCGGGTAATTGGAGGAACTCCTCCCAGGACCAGCGCGCCGGTTCGCGCACCAGGCCCTCGATGGTGAAGGTCCACTGATCGAGCCGGGGCCGCGGAGTGGGGCCGGCGGAGAGGACGGGAAAATCGGAGACGACGTACTGACCGGGCGGGACCCGGTTGGCGACGGCGGGCTGGCGGCGCTTGCCGACGAACCCGCGCGACACGAAACGATTCGCCATGCTGCCTCCTTATGCTGCCGCTGACCCGCTCCGTCGCGATCCCCGCGCAGGGCGCAGGCTGGGATCGGGGAAGGGATGAGCCGCACGATATGGGGCGGACGCGCACATTGGCTGCCGTCAACTGCGACGGGGTGAGGATAGGATCGGAGGGCGAAACGAGATTAGCACCCCTAGAGGTTATTATACCGCGTGGAGTCAATAGCCTCGCCGGCGAGCATCCCACCCCGATAGTCCCTCGGGGCGGGACGCCGCCCCGGCCTACTTGAAGCCCGCCGGGTCGATGGACAGGTAGCGCTCCAGCGGGATGGCGATGGGTGACATGACGTAGCCCTGGATGTAGGGCTTGACCAGCCCGAAGCTCAGCCCGTGCGTCAGGAAGATCGCCGCCGCGTCGTCCACCAGCATCCGCTCGGCCTGCTGATACATGCCAATGCGCTTGCCTGTGTCGCGTTCCACGCGGGCCTGCTCCAGCAGCCGGTCCAGTGCCGGGTTGCTGTAGTGGCCGCGGTTCTGCTCTGCGCCCGTGTGGAACAACACGTCCGCGAAGTTCTCCGGGTCCGGGTAATCGGCGCACCAGCCCGCGCCCAGCAACTGCCCATGCCGCCTGGCCTGCACCTCGTCCTGGTAGCGATCCGGCTCCAGGTTCTCTATCTGGATCGTCGCGCCCAGCGTGGCCTGCCACA
>CBJNAR010000821.1:0-2668 GCA_966434075.1 uncultured bacterium | reverse complement strand
TGGAGAGCCGCCCACTCGCTACTTCCGCAATCAACTGCGCGCGCAGATCCGCGTCGTCGATGCTCGCCAGGGGGCGCGCGGCGCGCACCGTTTCGGGGTGCCGGGCAATCATCGCCTGCACATCGTTAGGGGCGCGCAGCAAGAACAGACGCTTCTCGACATAGCCCTTGCCCTTGCCGAGCCGCACCGCCAGTTCGCGGATGGAGAGGCCGAAGGTATGCCGCATCTCCTCCAGGCCCTGCGCTTCCTCCAGCGGGTTCAGGTCGGCGCGCAGAATGTTCTCGGCC
Organism: uncultured bacterium; assembly: GCA_966434075.1. Lineage (GTDB taxonomy): Bacteria > Chloroflexota > Chloroflexia > QHBQ01 > JAICKM01 > JAICKM01. Next base: position 2,381 of record CBJNAR010000821.1, on the reverse strand, counting down.
ATGGCGATTTCGAGCATCTGCTGGTCGCTCAATTCGCGCACATAGACTGGGATCTGGGCCAGCCCGGCGATAGCCGCCGCGCGCAACCGGCGCTCGCCGTAGGCGATCTCGTAGCCCTGGCCGCCGTCGGGCGCCGGGCGCGCCAGCAGCGTGCCGAAGAAGCCAAGTTGCTGCATCGAGGTCGCCAGCTCTTCGAGTTCCTCGGCGCGGAAGTCCTTCCGCGGCTGGTAGGGGTTGGGGTGCAGCAATTCGACGGGCACATAGCTGGATACCACATTCTGCTGCGTGAAATAGGCGCTGATGTCCGCCCCGCGCTCGGTGGCGGGCTGGCTGCGGTCTGGGCGCAGCATCGACGTGGACACGTCAACGGGACGCTTAGGCATGGGTCACCCCCGTGCGCGGGCGCCGGCCCCGCGGGCGCGGCTGCGCCGGTACTGCCTCTGCAGAGGCATCGGCAGCGCCGTTGGTCGCGGGCGGGGACGGTTCTTCCTCCACCGGTTCCTCGATCACCGGTCCTTCCAGCAGGCCCATCACGCCCAGCAGTTCGCGCGCTAACCGGCGATAGGCCTGCGCGGGCGGGCTTTCGGGGTCGAAGGCGATCACCGACTTGCCCATGGTCGAGCTTTCGACCACGCGAATCGCCTTCGGGATAGTCGTGTCGAACACACGGATATCACCGCTATAGGCTTCGCGCAGCGTGTCGGTCAGCCGGCGCGTCAGGTTGGCCCGCGTGTCGAGCTGCGTGATCACGATGCCGGCGACCTGGAGATCGCGGTTGGCCGTGCGCGACACCTGCTCGATGGTGTCCAGCAGCAGCGTGATACCGCGGATGGCCAGGTATTCGGCCTCCACCGGCACCACTACCCAATCGGCGGCGGTCAGCGCGTTGACGGTCAGGATTCCCAGCGACGGCGAGCAGTCCACGATCACGAAATCGTAGTCGTCGCGCACCTCTTCGAGCACCACCTGCAGCAGGTTTTCGCGCTGCAACATGCCCACCAGCGTCATGTCGGCCTGCGAGAGTTCCAGGTTCGACGGCAGCAAGCTCAGACCGCTACCCACATCGAGGATCAGGCGGCGATAATTGTAAGGCATACGCCGGCTGGCCGCCAATAAGCCCTGATAAATGGTATTATCGATACGGTCGGGCATGAAGCCGAGGTGCAGGGTCAGCGAGGCCTGCGGGTCGAGGTCCACCAGCAGCACGCGCCGGCGCATCTCGGCCAGGGCCGCGCCCAGGTTGAGCGCCGTGGTCGATTTGCCCACCCCGCCCTTGTGGTTGGCAATGGCGATAACCTGGCAGGGCGGCGCGGCCTGGTCGGCGCCCAGGAAGCGCGCCAGGTCGGCCCGGCGGATGCGATACTGCGGCCCCACTTTTGAGGCTTTTAGCTCGCCTTTCTGAATATAGCGCTCGACGGTCTTGCGGTGAAGGTCCAACTCACGCGCAACTTCGTCGACCGACAGCCATTCTCCAGCCATGGGAGGTCCTTTCTCTCTAGGTGCGAAGCGGGTTCCGGCGACAGGTGAAACCTGCGTTGTACGCGCGGGTACTACACTAAAGGTCATTCTAGCACTTCTCACCCGCGTTGTCAATATCAACAACGCAATATTTTGTCGTATCCTGTCCTGGAACACGCCAGGATTGTACTATGCTGCACTTTGGAGAGATCATAGACAGTAATTCGTAGATCAAATTGATCGCCAAAACCCCTTGACAAATAGAAAACCTGGTATATAATCTGATTCAAGGATGAGGGGCGAACGCGACTCAGGGGTAGCCCTGTCCCTCGCGTGACGGCAAGTGACGATGCCCTGCCCCGCCCGACAAGTGAACAAAAAAATAGAGCCGCCCCGTCTGCCTACCAAAGCCTCAGGGCGACTCTATTTCCGAACCGGACAGGGCCTCTAGCGGAAACCCTGCGGGCTACGTTTGTAGCCCCATCATAGCAAATCCGCGCGGGCCTGTCAAGATCTATAAGGGATCGCTATGCCCCGCGCCAGGTCCGCACCGCCGCCCGCCGAGCCGGCGCGCGCCCCTGGGTTCCGCCGGCCCACCACCACGCCTGTGCCCGACGAGCTGTTCGACGAGTGGCTCGCCGTGCTGTCGGGCGCCGAGCTGAAGTGCCTGCTCTATATCGTCCGGCGCACCCTGGGCTTCAAGAAAGACGCCGACGCCATCTCGTTGTCGCAGATGGTCAACGGCATCACCACCCGCGACGGCCGCGTGCTCGACGGCGGCACCGGCCTCAATCGCTCGACCGTGGTTGCCGCGCTGGCCAGCCTGGAGGCGCGCGGCCTGATCATCGTGGTGCGCGCCGCCGACGACCAGGGCGCTGCGCTCACCTCCACCTATGCTCTGCGCTGGCGCGACGAAGCCGCCG
>CBJNAR010000820.1:0-2675 GCA_966434075.1 uncultured bacterium | reverse complement strand
GATGCAACACGATCATGCGGCTATTATAGCAGATGCGCCCGGCGCCTATCTCCGCCTTTGGGGGGAGGCGGGCGGCCCGCGAAGTCCGTCTCGCGGTCCTTGACACTGGGATGGGCGGGCCGGTATAATTAACGCTTGTGTGTGAATAGACGGCGCTTTTAACAAGCCGAATCAGGGATCGAGAAAACCGATGTTGCAAGTTTCAAATGTGAGTTTATCCTATGGCCCGCGCCTGGTGCTGGACGATGTGTCCTTTACCATCGGGCGGGGCGAGAAAGCCGGGCTGATCGGCATCAACGGGGCGGGCAAAAGCTCGCTGCTCAAGATCGTCGCGGGCCATATCAGCCCCGACGCGGGCACCGTGCTCCTGCCGCGCACCATGGGCTACCTGTCGCAGGACGTGGCCCATGAGGACCCGGTGGCGGCGGGCGGCACCGTGCGCGACTATATCTTCAGCGGCAACGGCCTGGACGAGGCTGTGCGCGACTACGAGGTCCTCGCCGACAAGCTGGCGACGGTCAGCGGTGCGGCGCTGGACGAGACCATGGAGCGGTTCGGCGAGGCGCAAGCCACGCTGGAGCGCCTGGGCTACTACGACGCCGACGCCCGCGCCGAGGAACTGGTCCACGGCCTGGGCCTGAAGGGCGTGACGCTCGACCGCCGCGTGGCGACGCTGAGCGGCGGCCAGAAGACCAAGCTGGCCCTGGTGCGTCTGCTGTTCCAGGGGCCGGACCTGCTGCTGCTCGACGAGCCGACCAACTTCCTCGACGTGGAAGCGGCCAAGTGGCTGATGGAGTTCCTGGGCAGCTATCGCGGCAGCCTGCTGATCATCTCGCACGACCTGGAGTTGCTCGACCGCAACATCGACAAGATCATCCGGCTGAACGAGTTCACGCATAAGCTGGAAGAGAGCCGGGGCACCTACTCGGCCTATGTGCGCCAGACCGAGGGGTTGCAGGCCACGCTGGAAAAGGCGCAACAGCAGCAGGAGCGCGACATCGCCCGCCTGCGCAAGACCGCCGACCGGCTGCGCGGCTACGGCGCCACGCGCGTCCGCCAGGTCCATGCCCTGGAGCGCCGGGTGGCGACCCTGGAAACCAGCATGCCGGTGCTGAGCCAGAACAGCCGCCGCATGAAGATCAACTTCACCGCGCGTCAGCCGAGCAGCAAGCAGGTGCTGGACGCCCAGGGCCTCGCCAAGAGCTACGGCCCTAAGCTGGTCTTCCGCGACATCAACTTCCGGGTCGAGCGCGGCCAGCGGCTGGTCGTTATCGGTTTGAACGGCGCGGGCAAAACCACCCTGCTGCGCTCGTTGCAGGGGCTGACGACACTGGACGCGGGCACGGCCACCTGGGGCGACCGGGTGCAGCCCGGCTATTACGCGCAGGAAAACGAGGGACTCGACTACAATCGCACTGTGCTGGAGGAAGCGCTGGCCGTGCTGCCCGACGACAGCAAGCGCGTGCGCGCCGTGCTGGGCCGCTTCCTGTTCACAGGGGACCGCGTGATGCAGACCGTCGGCACGCTCTCGGGCGGCGAGAAGACGCGGCTGGCGCTGGCGAAGCTGGTGCTGGCCGGGCCGAACCTGCTGGTGCTCGACGAGCCGACCACGCACCTCGACCCGATGTCGCGCGAGATTATCGGCGAAGCCCTGGCCGATTACAACGGCACGATCATCGCCGTGACCCATGATGTGGACTTTGTGGGCCAGATCAAGCCGGATACGTTGCTGATGATGCCCGCCGGCAAACTCCTCCCTTACAGCCCCGAACATAACACCCTGCTCGCCCGGTCCTGATGCCGGGCCGGCGGGGGCCGGTTGCTCAGGAATCCTCCCCGACCAGGTCGTGGATCGTGTTGAGCAGGTGGTCGATGTCGAACGGCTTGGCGACGAGCGCGTCGGCAGAGGCCAGTTCCTGGCTTTGCCGCGTCAGGTTGGTCCGCGCCGACATGAGCACGACCGGGATGTCGGCCGTCACCGGGTTGGCTTTGACCTGGCGGCACGCTTCCACGCCATCCAGCACCGGCATCATGATGTCCATGAGGACCACCTGCGGTGGGTCCGTCCGGATCTGTTCGAGCGCCTGCTGGCCGTTGGTGGCGACCATGACGGCGTATCCCTCGGTCTGCAATAGATCAGAGCAGATCTCCAAGATCGCCGGGTCATCGTCGACTACCAGGACCTTTGGCAAATTATCCACATTGCACCTCGTTTACCTCCCGCCATCCCTGCGTCAGGGGGCAGCGGAAGACCCATATTTTTCAGTAGGACAAGGATCGGCGGCGTGGTATCCTTCCGCCGACCACACCTGCCGGATATCGCTGGGCCGGCCCTGTCACTTCCGGCGCGGCACCCCGCTGCTGGGTGTGACTCCGGGGCGCCCCGCGCCATTCAGCAGCGAGCCCTGTGCATCTATCCGGAGTGGCACAGGGGTGGCCGGCGCCGGCTGCAACCGCGCGGCCGGCGGGCGGGACGAACATATCGGGAACAGCGGGAGGCCGGTGAGAGCTTCCCAACACAGGGCCGGTGCGACTTCCCTGGGCATCAACGCACCTCAGAATGACGGATTAGTTCGGTCTGTGTAGCCTTCACACCAGCCTTGTCATTCCGCGTGCAGCGAAGAATCTCCGTCGAGTATCCTAAAGAGACGAGACTCTTCGCTGCGCTCAGAGTG
>CBJNAR010000819.1:0-2682 GCA_966434075.1 uncultured bacterium | reverse complement strand
CTGCGCGAGGCCACCCAGGCCAAGAACATCTGGGTGCCCTACGGAGAGTAGATCCAGCCGGACCGCAAGCAGGCCGCCGGGCATTCCGCTCGGCGGCCTCGTTTTTGCCCTGGCGGGCGCGATCAGTCCTTGCGTTGCAGGCGCTGGGCCAGTGTGGCGGCGAAATAGGGGCGCGGTTGGAGCCGGGCAAAGAGCGCCGGGACCGGGCTGGTCGTGATGCGAATGGCGTCGCCGTCTTCCAAGGGCACGTGAGTCTGACCGTCCACCGTGAGGAAAGCCGCGTCGTCGGTGGTGATGTCGAGCTCGATCTGGCTGTCTTCCGGCAAAACCAGGCTACGAATGATGCTCAGGTAGGGCGCGATGGGCGTGACTAGGATGCCGCGCACCTCCGGGTGCATGATCGGCCCGCCCGCAGCCATGGCATACGCCGTGGACCCGGTCGGCGTCGCCAGGATCACCCCGTCGGCGACGAAGGTGGTCATGTGCTCCCCGTTGACCATCAGCTTGCAGTCGACCACCCGCGAGAGGGCGGCACGGCTTGCCACCACGTCGTTGAGCGCGTCGAAGGCGTGGATGCGGTGGCTGTCGCGCCACAATTCGGCCCGCAACATCGAGCGGCGCTCGATCCAGTAGTTCCCGGCCAGCACCTGAGGCACCCGCTCGCGCACGACGTCGGGACCCATCTCGCTGAGGAAGCCGACCCGCCCCAGGTTGATGCCCAGGATCGGCACCTGCAACGGCGCCGCCACGCGCGCGGAGCGCAGGATCGTGCCGTCGCCGCCGAAGGCGAAGATCATGTCCAGGCCGTCGTGGCGCGCCCAGACATCGGGCGCCATGATGTTGGAACACTCGACGGTCAGCACCCGCGCCGCGTGGAGGATCTTGGTGACCTCTTCGGCGACGGACCGCGCCGCCGGGATGGTGGGATTGACGACAAAGCCGACTTTACTGATCATGCAGGCGATTCGCTCTCCGCCGGGGCCGCCAGCGCGTGATCGATCGCGGCAGCCACGGGCAATGGGGCCTCAGCAGGCGCTTGTTTCTCCAGGTAGGCCAGGAACTCGACGTTGCCGGCAGGCCCCAGCACGGGCGAGCGGGCCAGCCCGGCCACGGTCAGCCCCAGCGCCTGCCACTCGGCGGTGACGCGCTCCAGCACGGCCCGGTGAACCCGCCGGTCGCGCACCACCCCGCCCTTGCCCACCTGCTCGCGCCCGGCCTCGAACTGCGGCTTCACCAGCAGCACCATCCAGGCATCGGGCGCGCTCACACGGATCAGCGCGGGCATAACCAGGCTCAGCGAGATGAAGGACAGGTCGGCGGTGACGACGCCCACCGGCTCCGGCAGCGCGTCGAGATGGCGCACGTTCACGTCGTCCATCACCACGACGCGCGGGTCGGTTTGCAGCTTCCAGGCCAGTTGCCCGCTGCCCACGTCGGCGGCATAGACGCGCGCCGCGCCGTGTTGCAGCAGCACATCGGTGAAGCCGCCCGTTGAGGCGCCCGCGTCCAGGGCCACCGCCCCGGCCACCCGCGGCCCCAGGCCAAACGCCGCTAGCGCCCCGGCCAGCTTGAAGCCGCCCCGGCTGACGTAGGGCAGTGCTTCCTTCACTTCCAGGGAGCTTTCGACGGGGAAGGCCATGCCCGGCTTGTCGGCCCGCCGGCCGTTCGCCGTGACGGCCCCGGCCATAATCAGCGCCCGCGCGCGTTCGCGGGTCTCCGCCAGCCCGCGCTCAACCAGCAACAGGTCCAGGCGTTGCTTCTGTTTCGCCATGCGAGTCCCCGCCCCGCCGGTCATCGCTGGCTTTGCTGCGCCAGCAGGGTATCGAGCGAGCGCGAGTGCAGATGGCAGATGGCAATCGCCAGCGCGTCCGCCGCGTCGTCCGGCTGTGGAATCGACTCCAGGTTGAGCAACATGCGTACCATCTGCTGGACCTGGTCCTTGGTGGCCTTGCCGTAGCCCACCACCGCCTGCTTGACCTGCATCGGCGTGTACTCGGCGATCGGCACGCCGCAATGCGCGGCGGCCAGCACGGCCACGCCGCGCGCCTGCCCCACCGAGATGGCCGTCGTCACGTTGCGGCCAAAGAACAGCGCCTCGATGGCTACCGCGCTCGGCTGGTATTCACGGATCAATTCGATCAGCCCGCCGTAGAGCCGGGGCAAGCGCTCGACCAGTGGCATATGCGCGGGCGTGCGCAACGCGCCATATTCCAGCCCTTGCAGCCCGCTCATACCCAGCCAGGCCGCGCCGCCCGGCGCCTCCTGCTGCTGGGCCACAGCATGCGACACCAGGCCGTAGCCCATGATGGCCGTCCCCGGATCGATGCCCAGCACCAGGTCGGGATTGACAGAGTCGAGCGGATATAGCACCGTGGACATGAAGCCAACTTTCCAGGGCCACCACCGGGACCGGGCGGCCAGACCCGGATAGATCGCGGACAAGAGGCCCGCGCCCCTTGTCCGCTGTCGCACTACTAGTCGGCCACCGAGGTTTTGCGTTGTAGGGGCCGGTTTCAAACCGGCCTGCCACCCATGAGCAGCAGTGTGATGGGCTACTACTCCTATCGAGCGGCCCCGGCCCCCGGCGCTTAGCCGAGCGCGGCCACCTGCGCGTCGCTGAGTTCCAGGTTGCTGTAGACCTGCTGCACGTCGTCCAGGTCTTCCAACCGGTCGACTAGCTTC
>CBJNAR010000818.1:0-2685 GCA_966434075.1 uncultured bacterium | reverse complement strand
TGGTAAGGATCAATCATTTGTATGTAGCACGGCGTAGCCTGTCCCCGCGCGATTGTCACTCTGAGCGTAGCGAAGAGTCTCGTCTTCGGTCCCAACGAGACGGAGATTCTTCGCTCCGCTCAGAATGACGGATGCCGGGGGCGCGCTACACAGCACGGGTAAGGAGCGAATGGGCGTGTCGATCCCAAGGCCGGGGGGCCGGGCGTTGATCTACCTGGCCCTGGTGGCCGCGCTGGGCATCTCGCTGCTGCCGCTGGGCAGCACCACCCACCCCACCCAGCCGATCTACTTCGCCGAGACCAATCACACCGTCTCCGGGCGGTTCCTGGCCGCCTGGCAGGGGCCGTATTCGTATCAGGAGAGCGTCGCCATCAACGGCTATCCGATCAGCGACGTGCAGGAGGAAGTGAACCCGACCGACGGCAAGACGTACCAGGTGCAGTGGTTCCAGCGGGCGCGCTTCGAGTACCACCCGGAGACAGCCCCGCCGGACGACGTGCAGTTCGGGTTGCTGGGCAACATCGCGGCGGCCGGCCGGCGCGACGAGCCGCCTTTCCGCCCGGTGGCCCGGCCCGCGGCCCTGAGTGCGGCGCTAAGCTGGTTCCCGGAGACCGAGCACACCCTGCAGGGGCCGTTCCTCGACTTCTGGACCCGCTACGGCAGTTGGAAGCAATTCGGCTTCCCGATTTCTGAGATGTTTACCGAGCCAAGCAAGATCGACGGCAAGCCCTATGTCGTCCAGTATTTCGAGCGGGCGCGCTTCGAGTTGCATCCGGGGCTGGCGCCGGAGTTCGGCGGCGTGGTGCTGGGCCAACTGGGCACCGAGCAGTATCACCCGCCCGCCGCGACCCCGACGCCGGCCCAGCCCTAACCGCCAAGGAGACCGCCGATGCATGGTCAGGCCTATCACCGCAAGGTCATCATCCCGCACCTGAACAACGCGCTGGAGGAGTACCTCTGGCTGGCCTCGCAGGTGCCGGTCGCCTTACTCGATACCACCCCCGCCGGTGCCTCTTTAGAGGCAGGGCCGCCCGTGCGCCGCCAGGTGCTGGACCTGGCCCTCGAACTCGACACGGTGGTCTACCCGGCCCTGATCGCGCTGCTCGACGGGCGAGACGGGCCCCCGGCGCTGGCCTCCGATGAGATCGCCGCCCGGCGCGCCTCCTGGAACGCCGCCGACCTGATGGTCGCCATGAAGCAGATCCGCTATCGCTTCCAGGCCACGGAGGCGCTGTTACAGGACACGGTGGACATCGACTGGAGTACCCCGTCCGGGCCGACGCCGCTGGCGCTGGCGGCGTTCGCGCTCTGGCGGCGGCTGCTGCGCGCCCTCGACACCCTGGGCGGCACCGTGGCGGCGCTGGAACCCGGCGCGCCCGCGGCATCGTAACGCGCGCTAACGCCCGATAATCGGCCTATTCGGCCCGGCGTGCCCGGTGCGCGCCGGGATGGGAGTCTCGTGGTGGTTCAGTTTCTTAGCTGGTAAAGGAGAGCCTGGCGATGGATGATGTTGCAATCGGCCTGGATGATCTGCCGGAGGACGATAGCCGCGACCTGGGCGACGATCTCGACCTGAGCGGGGCGCCGCACGGCTACCGCGACTGGCGCAACGACCCGCAACTGCCGCGCCGGACCGATATTCCCGGCTACCCGAACGGCTTCTACACGCGCCGCAAGCAGCCGGTGAGCATCCTGTGCGTCCACCACACGGCCGGCGCCAACGACGACATCTTCTTCGACAACACCTATCACACGCAGGAGCGCAACTGGAACGACCCCGGCGAGCCCATGCTGCACGCGCCCCATATCGCCTACCACTTCTACATCGACCGCGATGGCCTGCTGACCGGCTGCAACTTTCTCTGGGAGCGCTCGTGGCACGCGACCAACGCAAACGATAAGGCGATCGGCATTGTCTGCCAGGGCGATTTCCAGAGCGGCGACAACCGCCCCACCGACGCCCAGCGCGAGACATTGCAGTGGATCATCAGCCGCCTGCTGGGCTACTTCAAGCTGGACCGGCAGGCCATCTGGGGCCATGGCGAACTGCGGCAATACGGTAACTCGACCACCTGCCCCGGCAAGAACTTCCTGCCCGACGTGCAGGGCTTCCGCGGCGGCAAGGACTTCTGGACTCCGCCCGCGCCGGCCCCAGGGCCGGCCCCGCAGCCGGACACCACCGACCCGGCAGAGATCCACTGGCGGGTGATGGATCCCAACGGTGGGCAGTTGGGGCTCTTCAGCCAGAGCGCGACGGCGGCGGCGGGCGCCGAGCAGGTGAGCGGGCTGGGCATCTACCTGGGCAACGGCGAGATCCGCATCGACTTTCGCGGTGCGCAAAACGCCAACTCCAACGCCCCGGCCAAATGGCGCGTCTGCGACGCCAACAACGTCCATGTGGGCCTCTACAACCAGACACCCAACGCCGTCGACCACGCCGAGCGCATCCAGGGCTACGCGCTCTACATGTACGACAGCGCCGACGGCACAATCCGCCTCGATTTCCGCAACCTGAATAGCTGAGGACGCCTGATCCCTGCCCTCGGAGATCGGGGCAAGGCGACGGGCGCAATGAATTGCGCCGCTACGAATGATGTTACGTAGCGGCGCAATTCATTGCGCCCGCCGGCGCATCGGGATATTTGCTTACCGGAAAAGCTGGCGGCCCAGGAGGCCGAGCAGCAC
>CBJNAR010000817.1:0-2686 GCA_966434075.1 uncultured bacterium | reverse complement strand
CCAGGGCGGACACGCCGGTCCGCCCCTACCTGTCTCGCGTCTTTCGTCTTGACTGAGCGCTCAGCACTCGGTAGGCCGCGGAGGCGGCCTTCGTCACGGTAGCCGGAGGCTTGAGCCTGCGGGCCGCGGCGCGGTTGACCGCCACCCGACCGATATGGTACACTGGCGCCCAGTAGGCCCGCCCCCCCCGGCCCCACGGACGGCAACGGCGAGCCGGCGCCGGCGAGTTGGACCAGGCGCCGCGCCATTGTACCACAGCCAGCGCCGCCGCATGGCGGCAGATGCCCCGCTTGCGCGCGCCGCTCCAGGATCGGGCGGGCGCGGGATTTGCTTCCCCTGCCCCGAGACCGACACGAACACCGCCCGCCTGCCGTATGGGACGCGAAGAATACGAGTAAATAAAACCAATCTTCGCGTTCTTCGCGTCTTCGCGGTGAACGTCTGAACGCACACGATTGGCGTTGTTTGCCGGGTAAGGAGATTTATGCGTATTGCGATTACGGGCACGCGCGGCACCCTCGGCGCTACCCTGGACCGCCAGGCCCGCGCCGCCGGGCATACCGTGCTGCCACTCAACCGGCCCGAGCACGACCTGATCGACCGGGCGGCCCTCGACCGCGCCCTCGGCGAGTTCGGTCCCGACGTGGTGCTACACCCCGCGGCGTACACCGACGTGGACGGCTGCGAGCGCAATCCCAACCTGGCCTACACGATCAACGGCCTGGGCACGCGCAACGTGGCCCTGGCCTGCGCGCAGACCGGCGCGGCGCTGCTCTATGTCAGCACCAACGTGGTCTTCGACGGCACGGCCACGGCGCCCTACGACGAATGGCACCCGCGCAGCCCGCTCGGCGTCTACGGCAAGTCGAAGGCGGCGGGCGAGCTATACGTCGAACACCTGCTGCAAAAGTTCTATATCGCCCGCGTCTCCTGGCTCTACGGGCGCACGGGCAACCACTTCATCCACAAGATCACCCAGGCCGCCGACGCGCGGGGCGCGCTGAGCGTGGTCGACGACGAGATCGCCACGCCGACCTATGCCGAGGACATGGCCGCCGCCATCCTGGAACTGGTGAGCCGCCCGCACCCCGCCTACGGCTGGTACCACCTGGTCAACGAGGGCGAGTGTTCGCGCTACGCCTACACCCAGCGGATCATGGAGCTGACCGGGCGCGGCAGCATCCCGCTCACGCCGGTGCCGCTGACCACCTTCCAGCGCCCGGCGCCGGTGCCCCCCTACTCCACCCTGGCGAATACGGTCGCGGCGGCGGACGGCATCCGCCTGCGCACGTGGGACGCCGCGCTGGCCGACTATATCGCCACTACCCCCAGCTTGCAGGTCTAGCCATGGCGACGAATGGAACCGGACGCGATCTTGTTCTCGATCTGGGCACCAGCACCCTGCGCCTCGCGCGGATCGTGCCCGGCAAGTATCAAGGCCCCGCGGCGGACGGCGAGGATGTTATCGTCCTGCCCGCCCTGACTCTGGTGGACCCGCAGCGGCACAGCGTGGTCGCGGTGGGCGAGCAGGCCGCGGCCATCGCCCGCGCCACCCTGCCCACGGGCGTGGAGATGGTGCCGCCCTGGCGCGACGGCCTGGTGGCCGCGTTCGACCCGGCGGTGGCCCTGGTGCGCGCCGCGCTGCACGAGGCGCTGGGGGGCGAACGCGCTCTGCGCCGCCTGGCCCGGCGCCCGCGCGCGCTCTATACCCTGCCCGCCCCGGCCACCGATGCCGACCGGCAGATCACCCAGGACGTGCTGCAATATGCCGGGATCGGCACGGCGGTGGCGGTGCCCGCCACGCTGGCCGCCGCCCTGGGCGCCGAGTTGCCGATCCGCGGCGCGCGGCCCCGCGCCGTCTGCGACATCGGCGCCGGGCGGGCGGAGATCGCCGTGCTGGCGGGCGGGCGCATCCAGATCGCGGGTAGCTGGCCGCTCGGCGGCGACTGGTTCAACAGGGCCGTCGTCCGCGCCGTGCGCCGCCGCGGCATCAGCATCACCCCGGCCATGGCCGAGGAGGCGCGCCGCGAGTTCGGCACGCTCGACCAGGCGGCGCAGGTAGTGGAGGGCACGCGCGTGGCCGTGAGCGCGGGCGGCGCTTTCGGCGAGGTGCCGCCCAACCCGCATAATCGATCCGGCCTGCCCGAGTTCCGCACCGAAGACGTGAGCGCGGGCCTCAACGAAGCGACGCGCGTGCTGGTCGAGCGCCTGGCCTGGTTCTGGGAGGACCTGGACGCGCCCACGCGCGAAGTCCTGCGCCGCGACGGCTTGACCCTCACGGGCGGGGCGGCCCAGGTGCCGGGCCTGGCCGAGGCCATGAGCCGCGCGCTCGATCTCCCCGTCCGGCTGGCCGCCGCGCCGGCGGCCGCGACCTTGCGCGGCCTGCTGGAACTGGGCCACGGCCGGGCCACCTGGACCCTGGCCTGGCCCTGGCCGCCGCCGTGGGAGGCCACCCCCTGAGCGCGCCGCGCGTCTCCGTCTGCATCCCGACATATAACGGGGCAGCGCTGCTGCCCGCCTGCCTCGACGCCCTGCGCGCCCAGACCTTCCGCGACTTCGAGATCCTGGTCGTGGACGATCACAGCACCGACGCGACGCCCGCCGTGGTCACCGCCTACCCGGAAGTGCGCTTCCTGCGGCTGCGGCGCAACCGCCGGTTCGTGGGCGCGGCCAACACCGGGCTGCA
>CBJNAR010000816.1:0-2687 GCA_966434075.1 uncultured bacterium | reverse complement strand
CTGACCACTGACCACTGACCACTGACCACTCGTCTCCTGACGGCTGACGGCTGACCACTGACTACTGACCACTGACCACTGACCACTCGCCCGCTCAGCCCTCGTCCGCGGGCGGGATGTTCTGGTTCTGGTGGAAGAAGTTGGTCGGGTCGTAGGCGCGCTTGACGGCGCGCAGGCGGTCCCAGTTGGCGCCGTAGGCCGCGCGCACGCGCTCCGGGCTTTCGGCGTCCAGGAAGTTGACATAAACCCCGTCGCCCAGCACCGGGGCCATGGCGGCCAGGAAGGTGTCGGCCCAGGCGCGATGCGCGGCACCCTGCGCGGGATCGACCCAGGTGGGCATGGCGTTGACGATGAACTGGGCGGTGCGCCGGCCAAACGCGGTGGCGTCCGCGGGCACGCGGGTCATGGCGCCGCCGATCTGGTTGAGGTGCAGGGCCGTCATCGGGCCGGGCAGGGCAGCGGCGTAGGCCACAATCGTGTCGATGGCGGCGTCCGAGAGCGTGTCCAGGTAGCCCGACTTGATATAGTGCTGGACGCCCATCTCCCCGGCGGGCTCGCCGATGGCCTGCATCGCCGCGTAGGGCAGGGGGCCGAGGGTGTCCACGGCGGGCGCGCCGAGCGCGCGCAGCGGGGCGACCACGCGGGCGCCTTCCGCCAGGTCGCCGGAATAGGCGACGGCGATGGCGATCACCGGTTGGCCGTGCAGCGCGGGCGGCACGAAGGGCGCCGGGGGCGCCGTCATGAACATGACGATGCTGCCGAACTCGTCGGGCGCCGCCGCCGCGAACTCGCGGAAGTGGCGCAGCACGGCGCCGGCCTGGGCCATGGGCCAGCCGATCATGCCGCCGTAGAGCATGGTCACGGGATAGAGCCGCATCTCCAGCATGGTCACGACGCCGAAGTTGCCGCCGCCGCCGCGCACGGCCCAGAACAGGTCGGGGTTCTCGGTGGCGCTGGCGTGGCGCAGCACGCCGTCGGCGGTCACGATGTCCACGCCGAGCAGGTTGTCAATGCTGAGGCCGTAGTGGCGGGTCAGCCAGCCGACACCACCGCCGAGCGCCACCCCGGCCACGCCCGTCGTCGGGCACGTGCCCGAGGGCGTCGCCAGCCCGAGCGGCCCGGCCACCGCCTCCAGATCCTTCCAGCGCGCGCCCGCCTGCACGCGGGCCACCCGCGCCGCCGGGTCCACCGTGATCCGGCGCATGCCCGACATGTCGAGCACCAGGCCGTCGTCGGCTACGCCGAAACCGGCCAGGCTATGCGCGCCGCCGCGGATCGCCAGGGTCAGGTCATTCCGCTTGGCAAAGCGCACCGCGCGCACCACATCTTCGTCGCCCGCCGGGCGCACAATCAGCGCGGGGCGGCGGTTAAAGCGCGCGTTCCAGGTCTGGCGGGCGCTATCATATTCGGCGTCGGTCGGGCGGATCAGCGCCCCCGCCAGTTCGTCTTCCAGTTCCCGCACCTCAACGTCATCCAGGACCACCGCGGGGCGAATCGCTTCTTCGAGCATCAACGTCTCCTGTTATGGGCGATCCGGGGACCGCCCGCTGCTATACAAGGGTGATTATTGTCTCAGGTGAGGCGCGATTGCCTCAACGCCGCCAGTATAGCAGTACGGCTGGGTCTGCCGGATGCGGCGGCGGGCCGAATCTGCGGGGGCCACTTGTCCCGCCGCAATTGGGCCTATCCTATCGCTGATTTCGCGTAACCTGGCGCCCCCGCGCGCATTAGGGCGGGCTTGGCGTGGGGCCAAAGATAACCGTAACAGCCATGCATTCTAATGCGAATGGGTAATGGGGTTTCAAATCTGTGGTAAGCAAAGCTACGCGCGGGAGCGTACCCGAAGGTAAGGAACACAGCACTTGCGGATCATTGACAGGCTGGTTAGACTATTCGTACATCCCTCGCGTGGACACATTGTGCTACCATCGTGGACACAACCGGTTGGATGGATATTATAACGTTGAGTAGCAGGATGAGTTTTGTAGACCTGTAGATTTTGCGCGTGCTTCAGGATATAATGGAGGAGTAGCAAATACGCAGCTATATGAAATGGAAGTTACTACTGACACATCTGTTCGATAATGATAAGCGTGATGCGACTGAATAGCACTTTCACGTGATACTTAGGGAATGTGAGGAACCTGCTACGAACACACATCCACCTGTAAAACAGCTAACGCTATTTTCTGATGAGATCCAATCCAACAAGGCTGACACCACATCAACCTTTGCAGATAATCTCTCGTTGCCAATCCATCGCTGGTTTCGCTACTCTGCTGGCTTCTCTGCTCCGTGGGTACAGGAGATCCTTGAACGACAGCATGCTGAAGGACGCAATACTGTTCTTGATCCCTTTTGTGGTAGTGGTACTGTTCTACTGGAGGGGGAGCGTTGTGCAGTAACCGCAATAGGAGTTGAAGCCCATCCCTTCGTCGCTCGTGTTGGCCGAGCCAAATTGCACTGGCGAACCAATCCTAAGATCTTTCGCGAGTATGCATTCTCCATATTAGAGAAAGCCACTACAGAAAGTGGAATACCGAGTGGTTATCCTAAGCTCATTGAGAAGTGTTTTCCATCAACTACACTAGCACAGTTGGATTCCCTACGCAGGGCGTGGGAGCAACTTGCTGATGGATCTCCATACTCCGAACTGGTATGGCTAGCTCTAGCATCTGTTTTAAGAG
>CBJNAR010000815.1:0-2687 GCA_966434075.1 uncultured bacterium | reverse complement strand
CGGCGGGCAGCGTGTGGATCTCCAGGTGCAGCCAGCTATCACTGCTCACCAGCGTATTGTGAAAGTCAAACGTCACCGCCGCGATTGCGGGCATCATTCGTTCTCCATCCGGCTAACCCCCGGCGATGATCTGGATCGTCGCCACCGCGTGGGGCGGCAGATCGATCCGCCACGCGCCGGGACCGTCGGCGGCGACGGAGAGGGCCACCGGCGCCACCCGGTCCGGCGCCTCGGCGCTGTTGCCCGCCTGTGGCGTAGCGGCGGTCAGGACCTGGCCCTGCGCGGTCCCGGTGAACTTATCGGTGCGGATGCTCACACTCGCCGCCTGATCCAGGTGCCGGTTGATCACCGTCACCGCCAGCCCGGCGGGGCTCTGCGACGCGGTGGCGGTTACGCCGCTCGTGCCGTCCGGCAGGCTGCCGCTCTGCGCGATCTCGACGGGCAGCGCGGTGGCGCCCAGGTGCGGCGCATGGAGCCGGAAGACATGGTAGGTCGGCGTCAGCCACATGCGCGGCCCGTCGGTCATCACCGGCGCGTGCAGCACATTCACCACCTGGGCCAGGTTCGCCAGGGTCAGCACGCGGCACTGGCGATGGAAGCCTTCCAGGGCTACCGCGGCGGCCAGCGCGTCGCGCAGCGTGCCCGCCTGCTCATAGGTGACGGGCGACCGGGCGATCTCGCAGCCGGGCCCCCAGGTGCGCGCCTCCGGGTGCCACACGCCCCACTCGTCCAGCGCGATGCCGATGCGCCGCCGCCCGCCAGTGGCCGCCTCGATGATGGCTGCCGTGCGGACGATAAACGCTTCGGTGCTCTGTGCCTCGGCCAGCAACGCGTAGTATTCCTCGGCGCTGAAGGCGGTTTCGGGGCCGCCGTGCGACCAGTAGTGGTGGATGGAGAGGTGATCTACCAGATCGAGCCGGTTGCCGATCACACGCAGCAACTCCACGTTCCACTCATCTTCATAGCCGCAGGCGACCAGTTCCGCCGCCGGGTCGGTCGGGCGCAGGAACGAGGCATAGCGGCGGTATTCGCGGGCATAGCCGGCGGCGTCGTACTCACCGCCGCAGCCCCAGTTCTCGTTGCCCACGCCCCACAGCGGCACCCGGAAGGGCGCGAGCGCTCCGTTCGCCGCGCGCAGCCGGGTCAGCGTGGTGTCCAGGGCACTGTTGCAGTATTCCAGCCAGTCGCACAGCTCTTGCGGCGTGCCGCTGCCCACGTTGCCCGCCAGGTAGGGTTCGGCGCCCAGCAGCGCGCAGAGGTGCAAGAACTCGTGCGTGCCCAGGCTGTTGTCGTCTTCTACTTGCAAGCCGCACGACATCCCCAACCGGCGGGGGCGCTCTGCGGGCGGCCCGATGCCGTCGCGCCAGTGGTAGCGGTCGGCGTAGCAGCCGCCCGGCCAGCGCAAGAGCGGCACCGGCAGCGCGCGCAACGCCGCCAGCACATCGCTGCGGAACCCCGCCTGCTGCGGGATGTCCCCGCGCCCGGTGCCCACCCACAGGCCGTCGTAGCAGCAGCGGCCCAGGTGCTCGGCGAAATGCCCGTAGAGCCGGGGCGAGATGGTGCCGATGGGCGCATTCGCGCGCACCACCAGCTTGGTATCCGTCATGGGTTACTCCTTGATCAATCGTGCATCAGATCGTCGAACAGGCAAGATCGGGCGTGAGCCAGGTGTCCGCAGAGGCCCGATGCACCCCCACCTGGGTGCGCCGAGGTAGCAGGGATTGTAACGGGCCGGAAGCAACGGCGTGACTATGCAACGGGCTACCCTGGTCGGGATTGCCGGTTAACCCCGCTACCCGCTGCCACCACGCTGGAGAAACACCGCCAGGCGGTGCCACGCCGGTGCCGCCCCCTACCGTGGTACCACCCGGAATAGACAAATTTCAGCCGTAAAATCGACCCTGAGCAGGCACCGGTAAGGTCTTGACAGGCACGAACAGGTGTTCTATAATTGCTTCATGGTCGTTGAACACGTGTTCTGATCCTTTCGGTTCCGGCCGGACCACCCGCTACGCACCTATTTTAAAGACCGAACCAGTTCAAATCAAGACCCGAGAAAAGACGCTTATTAGGAGAAAGCGAGGATCTCCATGGCTACTCAACGGCAAGCCACCGCCCGCAAGCTGGACCGCGACCCGGTAAGCGCGCCCCGCGACGCCCGCAATTGGCGGCTGGATGTCACCAGCCAGTTGGACGACAGCGCATCCGGCGAGGCGTTGCCCGGCTTCGACGCGCCTGCCCGCCCGCGCAAAGCCGCACCCGCCGCCGGCCCGGCTGAGCGCATGACCTATGCGCCGCCGCGCGAGGCCGGCATGCCCTTCGCCCAGCAGCGCGCCGCGCAGATGCCCCAGCGCGCGCCCGCCCGCACGCCCGCCATCGGCACCCCCCTGCGCCTGGCGGGGCTGGCGGTCGCCGGGATCGCGGCGCTGCTGGCGCTCTATGTGGTTCTCAGCGCCGTATTCGGCTTCCTGCAGATGAAGATGGACGACATCCAGTATGGCCGCCCGCGCACCACCCATCTCGATGCCTATGTTGGTCACGCGGGCGAACAGGATGGGCAGCCCAGCCACTTCCTGGCGCTGAACCTCGACCGCCGCATCGTGCTGATCGAGCTGCCCGGCGGCGACACCAAGAACGCCAGCACCATCACCGGCCCCTACCTCTTCGGCGACGGCGAGGACCTGACG
>CBJNAR010000814.1:0-2693 GCA_966434075.1 uncultured bacterium | reverse complement strand
AGCCCATCTCCATCCACAGCGTGGCGGCCACGGCCCATGATTTCGACGCCGCCCTCGGCGCGCCCCCCGCCGAGCACGAAGACGGCGAGCGGGGCCTGTCGCCGGACGAAGCCGAGCCGGCGGGCCCGTCCGCCGCCCGCGAGGGCCTGGACAAACTCATCGGGCGGGCGCGGCTGTTCGGGCGGAAAGCCGCCCCCGTGGTCGGCACGGCGGGCAAAGCCACCCTGGGCGCCGCGGGCACGATGCTGGGGCACACGCTGCCCGAAAACGTGCGCCAGCGCGGCGCCGCGGGGATGCTGAACCCCGACGGCGTGCTGGAAATCGAGGAAGTCGACGAAGAGCCGGAGGCCGAGACGGCCGGCGACGACGAGTACGAACCCGAACCCGCGGCGGAAGCCAACCGGGTCATCGACTTTGACGCGCCGCGGCACGCTCCGGCGGCGCCGGCCCCGCCCTTCCCCTGGATGCGCTGGCTTATTCCCATCGCCGTGGTGGCCCTGCTCGGCGTGCTGCTCTTCGCCGTGCAGCAGATCCTGGCCGGCCAGCAGACGGCGCGCATCGACGTGCTGTTGCAGCAGGCCCAGCGTGAAGAGTCCGACGGCCAGGACGGCACCGCCGCCGTCCGGCGCGACCACCTGCTCAAGGCGCTGAACCAGGTGCAGACGGCGCTGGACATCGACGCGAAGTCCCAACCCGCCTTGCGCCTCGAATCGCGCATCCAGAGCGAACTGGACAGCCTGAACGGCGTGGTCCGCCTGTCGGGCCTGAACCTGCTGCTCGATCTGAGCACGGCCCGCCCGGCCACCGGCACGACCACCGCCGCGCCCGCCCTGCCGACCGATACGCCCGAAGTGGGCGCCACGCCCTCGGTCACGGACAGCACCGCCCTGGCCCCGCTGATCGCCCCGCCCAAGCCCGGCGACTATTTCAGCCAGGTGGTGGTCAACGGCGACGACGCTTTCCTGTTGGACAAAGGCAGCGGGCGGCTCTATCGCTACCCCATGGCGGCGAGCCAGTACAGCCCGATCCTGGGGGCGGGCGACCAGGTCGAACTCGTCGGCACTGCCGGCGAGAAGGCCACCGTGGGCGCGCTGCTGTTCATGGCCTGGCGGCCCACCACCGAGAGCGGCGACCTGATCGCCCTGGACGATGCCCGCGTGGCCTATATCTGGACCCCGGCCACCGGGCAGTGGCAGGCGTTCCGCCTGGGCGGCGCCGACAAACTCGACCGGCCCCGCGACCTGGGCACCTACGACGGCAACCTCTATCTGCTCGGCACCAAGCCCGGCCAGATCAGCAAATGGGCGGCGGGCGCGTACAACAACGATCCGACGGATTGGATGAGCGAGGCCGCCAGCAACGAGATCCGCAACCGGGGCCCCGTCGCCATGACGATTGACGGCGACATCCATCTGCTGCTGGGTGATGGCCGCATCGTCACCATGAGCGCGGGCGAGATCAAGAACACCATCGCCCTGAACGTCTGGCCGCAGGTCGCCAGCCCGCTGGCGATCTTCACCACCGAGACTGCTCACTCGCTCTACGTTGTCGAAGTGGCCGACAAACGCATCATCCGCGTCGATAAGGCTACCGGCGCGGTGCAGGGACAGTTGAAAGCGCCCGCCGACAGCACGGCCTTTGACGGCCTGCGCAACATCTACGTGGACGAAGCGGCGGCCAAACTCTATGCCTTAAGCGGCAAAAAGCTCTACGTCGCGACGTTGCCCCCGCTACCCACCGCGCCGGGCACACCCGCGCCCGCGTTGCCGGCCGCCGATGCTACCCCGACCGCCGCGCCCGCCGTCACCGCCACCGCCGCACCCTAGCGGCTGAGAACCGCCATGAGTGACCTGACCGGGAAGACCCTCGGCCGCTACCGGATTCTTGAACGGATCGGGCGGGGCGGCATGGCTGAGGTCTATAAAGGCTACCAGCCCTCGCTCGATCGCTACGTGGCGGTGAAGGTGCTGCATCCCTTCTTGCTCGAAGAAGAAGGTAGCCGTGCCCGCTTCGAGCGCGAGGCGCGCGCCGTGGCCGCCCTGCGCCACCCCAACATCGTCCAGGTCTTCGACTTCGACGAGCAAGACGGCACCTATTTCATGGTCATGGAGTACATCGCCGGGCCGAACCTGAAGGCCATTTTGCAGGATCGGGCCCGCCAGGGCGCCCGCCTCAGCCTGGCTCGCAGCGGCGAGATCGTCACCGGCATCGGCGGCGCCCTGGCCTACGCCCACCGCCAGGGCATGATCCACCGCGATGTCAAGCCCCACAACATCATGTTCGCTGCCGAGGGCCAGCCGCTGCTGACCGACTTCGGGATCGCCAAGATCGTCGGCGGCGAGAACGTCAGCGCCAGCGGCGTGCTGTCGGGCACCCCCGCCTATATGAGCCCGGAACAGGGCCGCGCGCTGCCGCTGGACTCGCGCACCGACATCTACTCGCTCGGCGTGGTGCTCTACGAGATGGTGACCGGGCGCATCCCCTTCGACGCCGATACCCCCTTCGCCGTGGTGGTCCGGCACATCAACGACCCGCTGCCGCTGCCGCGCACCCTCGATCCCCGGATTCCCGAAGCCGTGGAGCGGGTGATCCTCAAGGCGATGGCGAAAGCGCCGGAGGAGCGTTTCCAGACGGCGGACGAGATGGTTCGGGCGACGCAGGCGGCGATTGCCCCGCTCGCCGCCACGGGCGCC
>CBJNAR010000813.1:0-2702 GCA_966434075.1 uncultured bacterium | reverse complement strand
CTGCGTGACGACGACGAGGAGCGCGACCGCCCCGAGCGGCAGGTTGACGAGGAAGATCCAGCGCCACGAAACGTGGTCGGTGAAGACGCCGCCGAGCAGCGGCCCGCCGACCGACGCGACCGCCCACACCGAGCCGATATAGCCCTGGTAGCGACCGCGCTCGCGCGGCGAGAACAGGTCGCCGATCGCGGTCAGGGTGAGTGGGAAGATGCCGCTTCCGCGGAGATCAGCGACCTGAGCGGCGAACTCGCCGTCGTTCTGCGCACCAGCGCAAAAGTCATCGTCGTGTTGTTCATCGCCGGAGAGGGCGCCCAGGTCACGCAGATCCGCGCCATGGCGAATACCAACAACCTCCAGCAACTCCGGCCCAGGCGGGGCGGTTACGCTGCATCTTGCTGCTGGGGCTGCACCCGGCCCCCGATCAGTAGCATGAGGAGGCCGACGAGGACGAGGATGCTCAGGGCACCCCGCAGGGTGAGGATCTCGGCGACAGAGCCGATTAGCGGCGGGCCGATGAACGACCCCATGTAGGCCACCGTCGCCATGGCCGCAATGGCGCGTCCGGCGGCGATGCCGGGGGTGCGGGCTGCCGCGCTGAGAACTAAGGGAAACGGGCACGCCACGCCCGCGCCGATCAACCCAAACCCGACGATAGCGGCGATGGGCGCCTGGGTCAGCAGGATGACGGCCATGCCGGCCAGCACGAGCAGGCCCCCCGCGCGCACGATGCGGGCCGGCCCGAACCGTAGCGTGAGCCAATCGCCCGTCAGGCGCCCGGCGGTCATGAGCAGAGAGAAGACGACGTAGCCCGTAGCGGCCAGGCCCGGCGCGCTGCCCAGGCTCTCGCGCAAGTAGACCGTGCTCCAGTCGCCGATGGCACCCTCACAGAGCAAGACGCTGAAGGCAATCACACCGAGGGGCAACAACGCCTGCGGCAGCAGGGCGAACGGTTGCGCCGCGCCGGCGGGGGCTTGCAGATCGAGGCTCAAGCCCCGCCCGGCCAGGACGACAGCCGGCAACGCTACCGCCACCACGGCCAGGAAATGGAGTTCCACCGGCAGCCCGCGGCTCGCCAGCCAGCCACCCACCGCGGCGCCGGCCATGCCCGCCACACTCCACATGCCGTGGAACCCGGCCATGATGGGCCGCCCATACCGGCCCTCGACGAAGGCCGCCTGGGCGTTCATGGCGACATCCATGCCCCCGCCGAAGAGCCCATAGAGGACGAGCCCCAGCATGAGCAGCGGCAGGTTGGGCGCCAGGCCGAGCAACGGGAACACCGCGCACCAGCCGAGCGCCATCAGCGTGATGATGTTCCGGCTGCCCCATCGCGGGAGCAACCAGCCGACCAGGAACTGGCCCAGGAAGACGCCGCCTGGCGCCCCTAACAGCGCCAGCCCCAGTTCGCCGTCCGACAGCCGCAACTGGGTTTTGACATCGGGAATACGCACCAGCCAACTGGCGAAGACGAGGCCATGGGCCAGAAAGAGGATCGTGACGGCCAGCCGCGCCCGCCGCGGCAGCAGCGGCGCGGTAACGCCGTCCGGCAGGGCCGTTGTCATGGCGGTGGGGCTACTCCTGGACCGGGTGGATCGCCAGGGCCATGTCGTTGAACAGATCCCAGCTTCGCATGAACTTGGCCCACCGATAGCCCCAGAACTTGCCGTCGCCCACGTCCATCGTGTAGACGCGGTCGGAGTCGTAGCCGTAGACGACCACGGCGTGCTCATAGGGCACCAGGTAATAGAGCGTGTTGGTGCTGTCGAGCTTGTACGTGCGGGCGCCGGGCCGCGCCGCCCCCGTTATCCAGACAACCACCGGGTGCCCCGCCGCGATCTCGGCTTTGAGCCGGGTGGGCGAGTCGTAAAAGACCTCGGCCTCATACCCGTGGCGTTCCAACACCGGCACCAGCGGCTCGGCGTAGATCCCGTAGTTGGTGATGCCGCCCCACTTGGCGTCGATTGCGCCACGGAAGCCCAGGTGCGGGTTCGCCGCATGTGGTACTTCGCGGATAAAGGTGCCCTGGGTGACCCGCTGCCCGTAAAATTGGGTGATGGCCGAAGCGGCGGCGTACTCGCAACTCAGGTTATAGATTTCGCGCACCGAGGGGAAACGGGGGATGATGGCTTTGCTCGGCAGGGCGACCGGGGCGGCGCCGGCGGTCGGTGCCAGCCCCGCCGGGATCATCAGGCTGAAGACGCAGACGAGCAGAAACCGGCGAACGAATCGCCGGGGTGGCCGCGAGGGAAAACCCATGGAACAACTCCTGTAGCAGTGAGAAACGTAGGTCCGGGACTACCAGCCGCCATTATAGCACAGTTCCCCCGCCAGGCAGCGGCAAATCCGGCCCAAATTGGCCGGCAAAAGGCTTGACTCCGAAGCGGTGATTGATTATAATAACGGGGCGTTGTGAAATTCACGACGCACCCAGGTTTCGCTCACTACGGTGAGAAAACCTTCGCAGCCTAAGATCAGAGGAGGCAATGGGCCCGGATACACCACCAGCAACTTGCGACGATGGATGTGTTTCGCCCCTCCCGGCGTCCTTTCAGACGGCGGTTTTTTGTTGCCTCAGCGCGGTAGCGGTCAACTTGACACAGCCGGGCAATCTCTGATATAATAGGAGGCACCGCGCGAAGCGGGCAGTACCTTAACAACAGCAGAGTGGTGAGCAAGCAAGCTCACACAAAGTGACACCAACC
>CBJNAR010000812.1:0-2704 GCA_966434075.1 uncultured bacterium | reverse complement strand
TGTTTGGCCAGAGCATGAAGCTCGACGTGCTTGGTGTCGGTCCCGAACTGCCGGACCCAGAGTTGATCTCCGCCGCCGTTGTAGCGTGCAATGAAGGCGTCAGCGTTGCCGAAACCGGAGGAGCCTAGAACGCCGTAGGTGCCTCCGGCCACGTAGACGCCCCCGGCCTGGTCCACCACCAGCCCGCCGAGCCCGCCAAGCTGGCCGGGCCACGCGCCCGGCTCGCCGATGGTCCGCACGAGGGCGCCGGTCTTTCCGTCCACCACCAGCACCTGTTTGCGGTTCAGGTCGGTCACCAGCACCTGCCCGCCGGGCAGCGCGGCCAGGGTCTGGTACGGGGTCTGGATCGGCCCGGCGACGGGCGGTAAAGCCGTCTGCACGCCGGGTCCGCCGTTCAACGGCAGGTGATACAGGAAGTTGTGCCCCAGCACCAGCAGCGTGTCGGGCGCGGCCACGGCCAGGCCATAGGGCTGGAAGTCGAGGGCGACGGTGCGCTGCAAGGCGCCCGTGCTGTCGAAGACGTGGATGTGCTGGGTGGCCGAACTGACGTACACGTGCGCGGCATCGGCGGCCAGGCAGCCCACCGAGAGACTGTAATCGGCGGGCAGCGGCCAGCGGGTGGCGATGCGCCCGGCGCGGTCGAAGCCGAACACGGCGGGCGGCTCTCCGCCCATCGTGTTGAGCAGGTAGAGACGGTCGCCCGGCCCGACGGCCAGCCCGCAGAAACTGTAGTTGGCGCGCTCGTTCTCCACCCGCGCCGGGGCGGGCGTGGGCGTGCCCGCCGGGCCGGTCAGCCGCACCGGCGAGTCGTAGCCGATGGGCAGGATGCCCACCGTGTCCACTGCGGCATCGGGCGCCACCGGCGGCCAGAGGCGCCCGCGCGGTGTGCCGGTGGCGTCGAAGACCCCGATAAAGATGCCCCCGGCGTTGGGGGCATAGAGCGCGCCGGTGCTGTCGAGGGCCAGCCAGGAGGGGTTGTAGTGCGGACTCTGGCCCACCGGGTGGCTCGCGATCATGCCCGCGGCGAGGGGGCTCCCGGCCAGCAGCAACAGCCCGACCGTCGGCACGGCGGCGGCGACCAGCCCCCAGCGCAGCCAGCGCGGCGGCTCCATGAGGAAGGCCCACACGCCGAGCATGCCGCCTAGCAGCGCCGCGCGCCACGGCCAGCCCTCCGTCTCCGGCGTGGTCAGCGGCGCAGGCTGGCTGGACAGCGCCCAGGCGCTGAGACCCAGCAGCGCCGCCACGCCCACAAACAACAGGAAGCGAGGGCGGCGAAACGTGCCCCAGGCCAGCACCGCGCCCGCCAGCAACACGGCCACAGCCGTCTCCGTGGGGTGCGGCGCGAAGGCCCAGTAGATGGGGTTGCGCCAGGTCAGCACCAGCGCGGCGCCCACGATGAAGCCCGAGGCCGGCAGTGGCGCCTCGGTCGCGGTGGGCGCGGGCGGCGCCGGCGCCGCCGGGGGGGCGGCGGGCGGCGGGGCCGGGGCGGTGCGGGCCGGCATAGGCAGATCTGCGCCTCGCCTGCTATTTCAGGCTGCGCTTCCAGGCGGTCCACCAGGCCGGCAGCCCCTTGCCGGTCACGGCCAGCAGCGCCTGGTTCAGATCGCCGGATTGGCGCAGCGCATGTAACAACGAGGGCAGCACTCCATCGCCCTCCTTCGCCGTCAGGTACTGGACGAACGAAAAACCCTCGGCGTAGGCCAGGTCCGCCGTATCGCCGCTCTCCAGCAGTTCGTCCAGCACATCGGGCGGGGCCAGCGCGTCGGAGTTCGCTGCGATCTGGACGAGCCGGACATACGGCGTCGGGTTCTCCTGCCCGACATAGACCGCCATGCCCTCGTTGAGCCAGTGGGGCACCTGCAGGAACGCGGCGGTGCGCACGGCATGGTGTGTGAACTCGTGCGTCAGCGTCACCAGGATCTGCTGGTCGAGGTCCTGCTCCGTGCCGTCGCCGTTGGGCCAGAAGAAAGGCGACAGCACCGACATGCGCGCCTGCAACGGGTTATAGAGGGCAATGGTCGTGAACGCCGACCGCGGCATATCGGTGGGCCGCGAGACCAGGTCCACATCGACATCCAGGTCGTCCATCTCCATCACCGTGCTGACGCGCTTGTAGATCTGCGGGGCGAAGCGTTCCAGCTGCGACAGGTAGCCCTCGTCCATCGCGTGGTAGGTCACGCGGAAGGGGCCAATCTTCTTCGTGTTGCGCAGGCCCTGCTCGTCGAGGCCGGGCTGCGAGTGGTACCAGCGCGTGTCCACCAGGCGGAAGAACATGCCCACGTGGTAGCGCCCCGGACAGGCGTCCAGCGCTACGTCGGCCACGGCGGTCTTGCCCTTGGGGTCCAGCCGCACGTTGGACACGCAGTCGTAGCGCTCCGTCATCCACGAGCTTTCCTTGAACTGCCCGTCCTCGTAATGGTACCAGTCCCGGTCGCCGGGGTCGATCTGGGCCATGAACAGGTCTTTGCTGTCCGATTCCACGGCGCGCCGCTCCAGGTCGACGACCGATTGCAACTCGGCGGTCAGCGCGTCCATGGACACCACCGTCGGCGCGGGCGTGGCCGTGGGCGGCACGGGCGTCTCCGTGGGCGGGACGAGGGTCGCGGTGGGGATGGGAGTGGGCACGGTGGCCGGTCCCTGGCCCGGTGCATCACAGGCCACGAGCACGGCACAGAGCAAGAGCGCGCCCAGCAGACGGGCGGGA
>CBJNAR010000811.1:0-2705 GCA_966434075.1 uncultured bacterium | reverse complement strand
GTCAACCGCAGACTGATCGAAATACAAGCACTTGATATTTGAGACCTGACCCTGGTGACGTGGCCGGCATCCGCGGCATCACGGTGCGGCACGCCAACTTCGGCAGCAACGTGCGCAGCCAGGCCAACAACCCCGAGGCGCTGGCGGCGGTGATGCTGCAGTACGGCATCACGCCCGCCGAGCTGGCCACGGCCAACGGCGTGAGCGTGAGCGTGGTGCAGATTTACTTCGCCACCTTCGGCATCGCGCCGGCCAACTACGACATCACGAAGTTCAAGTACGACGAGCTGAACACGCCCGTCACGATGAAGTTCATGCTCGACGCCCGCAGCAACGCCTACGGCCTGTTCGGCGCCAAGCCCAAGGCCGCGGTGGAGATCGACTACGACAAGGCCGGCAACCGCACCGTCATCCGCACCGCGGTCTACAACACCCACACCGTCACCGAGATCGACAACAGCCCCGGCTACTACAACATGGACACGCGCTACTTCAAGTACGACGCGATGAACCGGCAGGTGGTGGTCAACGGGGTGGGCGATTTCGCGGCGGGCAACCTGTCCAACCTGGGCATGGACGCGAGCAAGGACGCCCATTTGATCGAATACGACGGCGCGGGCAACCGCGTCAAGGACACCCGCTACGGCGGCGTGGTCATCGCCGGCAACAACAGTTGGCAGACGACGCAGGGCTACGTGACCGAGCGTTATGTCTACGACGCACAGAACCGGCTGACCGACACCGTGCGCGACGACCTGGTGAACTTCACCGTGTCGACGCCGTCAGGCACGCGCCAGGCCGCGCTGGAAAAGCGCTGGTACGACGCCGCCGGCAACGCGCTGGAAGTCGGGCCGGAGATCGGCATCAGCAGCACCCGCATCGACAACCTCTACGGCCGCAACATCACCAACAGCGCCGCCTACAACGGCCTGGGCGACGACGTGCAGCAGACGATGGTCGACGCCAATGGCCGCACCCGCCTGCAACAGGTGAGCCACAGCGACCATAGCGGCGCGCGGCAGTACGACGTGCTCTATGAAGGCGGCAGCGGCGGCCAGGTGGCGACGGGTGCCACGGGCCAGGCCAACGGCTACGACGCCGCTGGCAACCTGCTGCAGTACAGCGTGCGCAACTGGGTCGGCAACCAGTTGAGCACCTACCGCTACAGCCACATCAAGCGCGAGGGCTACCTGCAGACCCTCACCCAGGGCTGGAACACCCAGGGCGACGCCAAGACCGTGCAGACCTACGACGGCAACGGCTTCCTGCGCGATGTCGTCGCCCCGGGCAACCCGCAGTCGGAGGTCACCCGCGGCTTCACCAACGACGCCAATGGCACCGTGCTGAGGGTCTGGCAAGGCACGCGGCCGGGCGACCCGACCTTCAACGAGCAGTTCCAGTTCGTCGTCAACGGCCAGGTGCTGGGCCGCTACGGCGAGATGGTCAGCGAGCGGGACTCGCGCGACAGCAGCGGCAACCTCAACTTCGTCGCCCGCAAGGAGTTCAACTTCAGCTACACCCCGGTGGGCGACCGCTACCCCGCCACCACCCCGCGCACCTATGTGGTGGTCCAAGGCGACACGCTGCAAAGCATCGCCCGCGCCATCTACGGCGACGCCGGCCAGTGGTACCTCATCGCCGAAGCCAACGGCCTGGGCAGCGGCTCCGAACTCACCCGCGGCCTGGTGCTGCGCATCCCGCCCCTGGCCCAGGGTGGGGCCAACAACAGCGCCAGCTTCAAGCTCTACGACCCGAGCCAGATCGTGGGGGATACGGCGCCGGTGCTGCCTTTACCCAAGCCGAAAAGGCGCAGCCTGCTCAGTCATTTGAAGAGTTTCAACCCACTCGACCACGCCCTGTGGGTCACCCGGGCCATGGCGCTGCCGGTACCGCAAAACATCAACAACGCCAAACGCACCGCGCCGGGCCGCAGCTACGTCGACCAGGAAGTGATGGCCAATCCCTGGGTCTACAAGACAGGCAAGCAAGTGGCCAATGCGGTGAGCACTTATTTCACCGGCGTGTCGTGGGGAGGAGCCGCCTGGGACGCCTATTACACCTGGTACCAGACGGGGTCCACACGCGCAGGCGCAAAAGCCGGCGCGGCGCAAGCCGTTGACGCTGTCGTGACTTACTACGCCGGTCCCGTCGCCGGCAACATAGCCGGCCAGCTCACGGCCAAGGAGCTTGGGCAGCGCGAGCATTTCAATTGGAAGGAAGTAGCGGCTGCCGACGTCTCCGCCGCGGTCACCTATTGGACGGGCTACTACTTGGGCGATGTCAACGCCTTCAGCGGGCTAGGTTCCTACCAGGGCATCGCCCAGAACGTCGTCAGCAACTATGCGGGCAGCGTCGCCGGCGCGGCGGCGAGTGGGGAGAGTGTGCAGTGGAGGACGTTGGCGGGGAATACTTTGTCTCAGACTGCGATGAATGCGGGGATGGGGTGGATGAGCTGGAAAAATTCAGATCGCAATCCATCGAGCAAGACCTATCGGAATGAGATGGATCGGGTGAGTGATGCCTATCTCTCTGCGATGAATTACAACTACCGTAGTGGTTTGGACGTTGAAAGCGATAACGCTTATTACGACCGCATAACCCAGCAACAACTACAAAGTCTCTCGAATAATGCAATGTGGGACAGTAGCGATATTCGGCTATCGCTACCTGAAATGTATACCCAAGTCTACGGCGGTAACGCGCCG
>CBJNAR010000810.1:0-2707 GCA_966434075.1 uncultured bacterium | reverse complement strand
GGCGGAAGTTGCGCGACTTCCATCTCCAACTGCGCGCAGGCGGCGACGGCAGTGGTCCCTGCGTCGGGCCAGGCTTGCTTGGCCGCGGCCACCAGGCCGGCCCCGGCGTCGAGATTGGTTTCGCCCAGGTTGAAGACGATCAGCCAGGGCTTGTTGGAGAGGAACTGGTAATTCTTGACCAGCTTCTGCTCCTCCTCGCTGAGGTCGAGCGTGCGGATGGGGCGGTTCTGCTCCAGTTCGGGCTGGATGCGGGTGAGCAGGGCCAGTTCGCGCTCCTGCACCTCGCGCTCCGCCGGGCGCATCTTGCCGATCTCGGCCTTGATGCGCGTGAGGCGCCGCTCGATGATGCCCAGGTCGCTAAAGATCAATTCCAGCGTGACCGCGTCCAGGTCGCGCAGCGGGTCGACCGACCCTGCAGGGTGCGGCAGGTTGGCGTTCTCGAACGCCCGCACCACGATCAGCAGCGCGTCGTTGGCCGCGACGGCGCCGAGGAACTTGCGGCTCAGGCCCTCGGTCCGCGCTGCCGACGGGTCTTCACCGCCCGACAGCCCGGCCACGTCCACATATTGCACGTCGGCGGGCGTCACCTTACGCGGCTTGAACATCTCGGCCAGCACCGCCAGCCGGTCGTCGGGCACCTTCACCATCGCCACGTTCGGCTCATCCGAGGCCACGCCGTAGGCCGAAGTCTGCGCCTGCGAATGAGTCAGTGCATTAAACAGAGTCGTCTTGCCGCTCTTGGGCAAACCACAAATACCAAGTGTAAGCGCCATAAACTGGCCGCACCTCCAAAAACCGTCCAAACACCGATCCCGCACAAGCGATCTGCCCGCGAGCGGCGAAACAAGCTTAACCCGCTTATTGTACCAGGATCGCCAGGAAAGGTAAACCCGCGCTCACGCATCTTCATTGACACCCCGCGCGGCAATCCGGTATAATTCCCGTTGGCATTGCGTGTATCGCCAAGCGCAATGGTTATATCTCGTACCCGGCCAGGGTAATTTCGCGGTGTAGGGGCCGTTTGAAACCGGCCTGTTGCCATCAGAATCACGGTGGGGACGACTACACAGCTTGCGCCTTTCAAGGAGTAGGGATTTTTGATGCAAAACGGACGAGTGAGCGCGCACGATCTGCAAGCCACCAAAGCCGCAACGCCGGTGGCCTCCGGCCCGCGCCAGGCCCTGGCGTTGATCTGGGACTTCTGGAAAGCCTACGCCGAGCGGATCGCCTTTTTTCAGACGAGCGTGATCCTCACCATCATTTATGTGATCGTGGCAGGCCCGATCGCGGCAATTGGCCGGCTGACCGGCCATCATTTCTTGCCGATGAGTCCGCGCAACGCGCCGACGTTCTGGCATCCGGCCCACATGGGCCGGATTACCGGCATCGACGAGTTGAAAAAACAGGGGTAACATGTACGTACTGGGCATTTCCTGCTTCTATCACGACGCCGCCGCCTGCCTGATCAAGGACGGCGAGGTGCTGGCGGCGGCGGAGGAAGAGCGCTTTACCCGCAAAAAGCACGACGCCGACCTGCCGCGCAACGCCATTGAGTATTGCCTGCGCGTGGGCGGCATCACCGCCGATCAACTTGACGCGGTGGGCTTCTATGAGAAGCCGCTGCTCAAGTTCGAGCGTATCCTGCAATCGACGCTGCAAAGCTTCCCCCAGTCCTGGGGCATGTTCACCAAGGCGATGCCGGTCTGGTTCAAGCAGAAGCTCTGGATCCAGACCGAAATCGAGAGCGCCCTGGGCAAGAAGGTGCCGATCTACTTTATCGACCACCACCTCAGCCACGCGGCCAGCGCCTTCCTGGTCTCGCCGTTCGAGGAAGCGGCGATCCTGACCTTCGACGGCGTGGGCGAGTGGACGACTACGGCCTACGGCTACGGCAAGGGCACCGAGATCGAACTGACCAAGGAGATCAAGTACCCGCATTCGCTGGGCCTGCTCTACAGCACCTTCACAGCCCACGCGGGCTTCGAGGTCAACGAGGGCGAATACAAGCTGATGGGGCTGGCGGCCTACGGCCAGCCGACCTATTACCAGCAGGTCCGCGATATGGTCGATCTGCGCGACGACGGCTCGTTCCAGCTCGACATGAGCTATTTCGCCTACCATTACAGCCTGCATTCGATGAGCGACAAGTTCATCGAGGTGTTCGGGCCGCCACGCTCGCCGGAATCGCCGATGGAGGACCGCTACGCCAACATCGCCGCGTCGATCCAGAAGGTGACGGAGGAGATCATGCTGGCCGGGGCGCGGGCCATCCGCCAGGCCACGGGCAGCGATTATCTCTGCATGGCCGGGGGCGTGGCGCTCAACTGCGTCGCCAACGGGCGCATCCTGCGCGAGGCCGGGTTCAAGGACATCTGGGTGCAGCCCGCGGCGGGCGACACCGGGGGCGCGCTGGGCGTGGCCGCGTTCCTCTACCACAAGCTCTCCGGCCAGCCGCGCAGCTATGTGATGCGCAACGCCTATCTCGGCCCGGCCTACTCAAACGACGAGATCAAGCGCTTCCTGCAGAGCGAGGGCATCCCCTACCAGGAACTGAGCGACGCCGACCTGGTCAAGACGGTGGGCCGGCTGCTGGCCGAGAACAACGTCATCGGCTGGTATCAGGGACGCATGGAGTTCGGGCCGCGCGCGCTCGGCTCGCGCTCGATCCTGGCGAACGCCAGCCACCCGGATATGAAGGATATCCTCA
>CBJNAR010000809.1:0-2710 GCA_966434075.1 uncultured bacterium | reverse complement strand
TGCCTGGCCTACTGGACCCGCGCCGGCCTGCCCCCAGCCCGGCGCAGCAGGTGCAAGAACTGGGTATTCCCTGGTTGATCATCTGTGTCACGGACCCGGACGAAGCATGGCAGCGCGCGGCCCGCACCGAACTCGCCGCCCGCTTGAACCGCCGGGTGTACGCGCCGATTCGCGCCGAATTGCTCCAGCACCACCATCCGTATGTACGTGCCGTGGTCGCTGAGATCCTCGGCCTCCCGTACAGTGCCCCGGTCACCTCAGCGACCGATCCGCAGGGCGAGAAGCCCGCCCCCGGCTCTCCGCTACCTCTGGCCCCAGATTGTAATCCTGTGCCGCCGCAAACCGACCGGCACCCTGCCAACTAACGACCGCCCGCTGTACCAATCCAGAGGATTCACAATCTTATGGGGCATAGGTGCGCCAGGTGCCAGCCTGGTAATGCAGTATCGTGTTGTTGTTCCCGACCACCCAGCCCTCGGTGGCCGATACCATACTCACCCCCGACAACCATTGCTGCGTCGGACTCGGCACGACTGTCCATTGGCCCTGGTGATAGTGCAATAACAATCCCATCGTGGTCGCCCCTACTGCCCAGCCTTCATCCGGCGCAACCATACTGATCCCGGTGAGGTGGGGGAACCCGGCTTTCTCCAGGTCCGCTGGGCCGGCTACCTGTATCCAGTGACCGCCCTGGTAGTGCAAGAAGGGGTAGATTGGGTCCGATCCTGCGGCCCAGCCCTCAGTAGGCGAAACCAGACTCAAGCGTGAATACAGAATGGCATTGGAGAGCGCGGTCGCCTTCTGATACCGCTCGGCAGTCCATTTGCCGGCCTGGTAATGCAGCACGATCCCCGCTTTCCCGCAGATGGCCCAACCTTCGGCCGAGGAGAGCATCTCAATTCCCGCGTCATCCTGCTGGAGAAAGAAGTCCGGGGTATAGGCCAGCGTCCACTGGCCCGCCTGGTAGTGGTACATCTGGCAGCCCGTGTTGATCGCCCAGGCATCGTCGGCAGAAACCGTCGCCAGGCCCGCGACCATTCCCACCGGCGCAGCCACTGCCGTCCACTGGTCGCCCTGGTAGCGTAAGAGCGTGTTGTTCCCTCCACCGGCCCAGCCAGTGCCAGCGGTAGTCAGGCTGAGAGTCTTGAGAAACTCGGCCGTCGGGCTATCTACAGCGGTCCAGCGCCCACCCTGGTAGCGCAGAATCTTTCCGAAGTCTCCCACGATCCAACCGTCGGTTGGCGAGAGCATCTGGATCGCTCGCAGGGAGGCGTTTTGGAGTTGTTGAGTCGCGATCGCCACCGCCGTCAGGGTGGGTCGGGCGACTTCCGCTGTCCGGGTCGCAAAATCGGTGAGCGCGGTGAAGTAGCCGGGTTGAGTGACCTGCCAGTGATCACCAACTTTGGCGAGCTCCACCCGCGCGACGTATTCGGCATAGGTTGCATCGGCACGCGGGCGCATCTGGACATGCACATCCACCGTGGCGAAATCCGCGTCCTGGCGCACCGTGACAAACCGCAAGCTGTCTTTCTGGTAGGGGAAGGTCAATGCGCCCGCCGCCCAATCCTGCGCGACCTGGGTAACGTCGGCTCCCGTCACCGTAGTCGGCACCAGCGCCGTAAAAGTAGCCGCCGCCCCGGTCGCGTCTGTGACCGGGGTAGGGACGGCGGGCGTATCGCCACACCCACTTACCATCGCTAACACCACCGCCAGCCCAGCTAATAGTATTCCGCGATATATCAGACCCGATCGCATAACGACACGTCACCTCCTCCGGAGGAAACGTAACAAAGCAGGCTGGTGTTGTGCCCGACCGCTAAAATAATTCCACCGACGGCACGTGCCAGGCAGGGAGCGCGTCTACACTCCTATCCTCTCTCGGATGAAAATGAAGTATAATCTTTGCATGCCGACCATCAATCGCGACATCCAACCGGCCGTCGAAGGCCGCCTGATCGATGCCCTCCTGGCCGGTGGCGATCCCCAGGCCGGGGCCGATCCCGATTTCGTCGGCCGCCTGACGCTGGCGTGTCTGGCCGACGAAGCCGCCGCTCAATACACCGCAACCCGTGTGCGCGGGATCGTAATCCATTACACTCAGCAGCCCCGGATGCGCTACGTTGCCGCCGGGGCGATTGCCCGTGAACTGGCCGCGCCCCTGGCCGGCATCGCCCCCACCCTGCGAACCGCACTCCACGAACGCCTGGCGGCCCTGGCAGCAAGTTACGAGCCGGCGGCGGAAGCAATTCTGGTCACAGTCGATGGGGCCACCGTGCGCCCGGCGCTGCGCGTCCGGCTAGCCGATCATGAGATTACGCGCGCTGATACCGGGGCGGCCACTGTGGGCGGCGAGTTCCGCTTACCGGCCGAGATCACCATGACGAAGGAAACCATCCCCGGCGGTTGGGCCTACGTTTTCCACCACCAGACGCTCGGCCTGCTGGGCCGGCTCGTACTTCGGGGACGCGGGACTGCACACACCCAGATCGATGCCGAAGTGGCCGGCCACCCGGACGATCCCCAAACCGCCGTGCGGCAGGCGATTCTGCGCCCGCTGACTGACGAACTGACGCGCTTGGTCGAACAGCGCGGCACCCCAGCCGCCGGCCCCCCCCCCGCGCGAGCCACCCCGCTCCAGACACCCCGGCCCCCCCACCGAGATGGGCGGGCCCGCCGAATTGCTCCGGCGGGCCCATTCCTTTCCGGTAGT
>CBJNAR010000808.1:0-2712 GCA_966434075.1 uncultured bacterium | reverse complement strand
CACGTCTGCCCGCTATCGAGCGTCTTCAGCAAGGCACACAGATACTGCGGATACGGATTGGGTAAGTACCAGGCACGCCCATCGGCCTGAATGATGTACGCCGGGTAGTTGGTGGGCGGGTTGGGACCCAGCGACCCGGTGCCGGGGTCCGGCAGAACTCCCTCATATTCATCGACGAACCACGCGGGCGTTCCGACCGGGAGATGCAGCGGCGGCAGCGGGGTGGGGCTGACCGTGGCGGTGGGCGCAGGCGCCACGGTCCAGGTAGCGCCGCCATCGCTCGTCCGCAGCAGCACGTCGTGGTCCGTGGCCCCGGTTCGCGTCACACACGTGGCGCGCAGCGATCCCCGTTGCCGGTCGGCAAACGCCAGGGCTTGCACGTTCACCAGCGCGGTGGCGCCGCAGGCGAAGGCGACGGAGCCGCGGGCCTGCCAGTGGCGCCCGCCGTCGTCGGTGAACAGCAGCCGCCCCACGTCCTCCGGAAGCCCCACCCCGATCCCATGGTCCGGGTCGAAGAGGTGCAACAGGTGCGGCGTGGGCACCGGGCCATAGATGCGCCGCCAGGAACTGCCCCCATCAAGCGTCTCCAGCAAGACCCCCGTTTCCCCCAGGACAGCATAGCCGTGCGTCGCCGACACAAAGCGGACCTGGTCTACTGCCTTACCAAAGGTGGCGATCGTTTGCCAGGACCGTCCGCCATTGCGGGTCGCGCGCAAGAGCGTATCCCAACCCGCATCGCGACGGGCATTGATAACCACCCAGCCCCGCTGGTTGTCCAGGAAGAACAGGTCGCCGATATATTCTTCGCCGACTCCCCGGCCCGGTTCCGTCGAGTACACCTCGCGCCAGGTCAGCCCGCCGTCGGTGGTTTTGCGCAGGATCTGCGGGTCGACCCAATTGGGATTGCCGGGGATACAAACCGACCATCCCGTGAGCGGACCGGTGAAATGGAAGAGGCCGCTGCTCTTATACCAGGCACAGCCCGGCACGGTGCCCTGGATCCAGGTCCGGCCCCCATCCTTCGTATGCCATAGTGTCGGCTGGCACGCACCGCATCCGGTCCATCCCCAGCCCTGGCGGGCGTTAAAGAACTGCACCGAGTTAATCGATCCGTCCGTGATCAGCGGCTGCCAGGATTGCCCGCCATCCGTCGTCGTGAGTAACTCATTCGCGCCGGCCACCCACCCGCGGTCCGGAGACAGAAAATCGAGTGTAGCCATTGGCGCAGTCTTAGGCGGGAAGATATGGTACTGCGGCAACCAGGTCGCTCCCCCGTCGCGGCTCGCTTGGATTAGGCCCGCACCGGCCATCCAGCCATGCTCAGCATCTACAAACGTTACCTGGTCAATGCGGCCGCTGTATTGCTCGCGCCAGTGCCCGCCCCCGTCCGCGGTAAACAGCAACTTGCCGTCGACCACGATCCAGAGATGGGCCGGGTCCAGGCGGACATACTGCTGCACGCGGCCCGGCGCCGGCAGCAAGGTGACGGTCGCCGTCAGCGTGTAGCTGATGGGTGCCACGGTGGCGGTGGCCGGTACGGGCAACGCCGTCCGGCTAGGTGTGAGTGTGGCGGGGGCGCTGCTTGCCGCCGTGACCGGGGGCGCCGTGTCGCGTGGCGCCGGCGGTGCCGGTTCGGTGGCCTCGCCGTCCGCCCCGCCCGGCGAGGCGATCGGGCCGCCTTGCGCGGCAACGGGTGGGGGCACCGGGGTATGGGGCATCGGGACGCGGGTCGCGGGCGCAGCGGGCGCCAGGTCACAGGCCGCAAGCCACAGGCTCACGCCGAGGACCAGGACCGCAAGCGTGCCCCAGCGGACGGCTCCGGCGACGCAATTGCCGCCGCGTCTGATTACGGATACGCGCCCGCGTCGCAGGCGCAGCTTGATAAGGCCAGCGCGCATGGTTTGGTTCGTCCTATCAAGGAATCTGGCCTTATCATACCGCGTTTTGCGGCAGGCGGCAAGTCTTGATCATGCAGAGGGTCTGCGTCACGATTTTGCGCGCCGGGCACAAAAAGCGCGGCGCCACGGACCGGGTATCCGTGGCGCCGCGCGGGAGTTGGCTTGAAGTCAGGCGGCCAGGTCGCGGTCAAGGAAGGTCGCGACCACGCGCGGATCGAAGTGGATGCCCGCCAGCGACTCCAGGTGGTCGCGGACCTGGGCTTCGGACCAGGCCGGGCGATAGGGCCGGTCGGACCGCAGGGCGTCCCAGACATCGACCACGGCGAAGATGCGCGCCGCCCACGGGATTTGCGCCCCCTGCAAACCCCGCGGGTAGCCGCTGCCATCCCAGCGCTCGTGGTGGCAATACGGAATATCGAGCGCCGGGCGCAAGAACGGACTCGGTGCCAGCAGATCGTGGGCGTAGACGGGGTGGCGCCGCATCACGTCCCACTCGTCCGCGGTCAGCGGGCCGGGCTTGAGCAGAATCGAGTCCGGGATGCCCATTTTGCCGATGTCGTGCAGCAGCGCGCCCCGCCGCAGGTGGACCAGATCGTGTTCGGGCACGTTCAGCACCCGCGCCAGGCGCACGGTCAGTTCAGTGACGCGCTGGGTGTGGCCCTCGGTCTCGCGGTCACGCAGGTCGAGCGCGCGGCACCAGCCTTCGAGCGTGGTGTCGTAGGCCAGGGCCAATTCCTGGTTGGTGCGCTGCAAATCCGCGAACAGCCCGGCGGTATCGATGGCGATGGCGGCACGGTCGGCCAGCGCCGAGAGG
>CBJNAR010000807.1:0-2716 GCA_966434075.1 uncultured bacterium | reverse complement strand
TGATGAGCGTGATCCGCGACATCAGCGAGCGGCGCCGGGCCGCCGAAGAGCTGGAGCAACAGGTGCAGCGCCGCACGGCCCATCTCAACGCGCTGCTCCAGGTGAGCAGCGAATTGCTGGCGACGCGCAGCCGCGACGCCATGCTGGAGCGCGCGTTGATCCATGCGCTGGCCCTGGTGCCCCAGGCGGCGCGTGCCGCCATTTACCTGTACGACCCGGAGACCGACCGGCTGGCGCTCCGCGCCGGGCTAGGCGCCATGCCGATCACCTTGCCCATCGATCCCGGCATCCTGGGCGCCGCCTTCACCAGCCGCCGGACCTACCGCGCCAGTTCCGTGGCCACCGTGCTCGATCGCGCGCGCGCCGAGGGCGTGGACACGCCGCTGATCAGCGTGCTCGACCCGGAACACCCGCCCAGCGGCGTGCTGGCGATCCCGTTGATCGCCCGCGACCAGGCTATCGGCGTGCTGGCTCTGGTGCGTGACAGCGGCGAGGGGCCGTTTGCCGCCGAGGCCCAGGCCACGGTGGAAGGCCTGGCGAATCTCACGGCCACCGCCATCCTCGAAGAGCGCAGCCGCCACGAAGCGGCGGCCCTGTCCAGCCAACTCGCCGACCTGGAGGAGCAGCAGCGCACCATGGCCGCCCGGCTCACGACGGTCGAAGCGGGCATGTTGCAGACGGCGCGCCTGGCCGCCGTGGGCGAACTGGCCGCCGCCGTGGCCCACGAGATCAACAACCCGCTCTATGCCGCGCGCAACTGCCTCTACCTGCTGGAAGAAGACCTGCCCCCGGCGCTACGGGACTCGCCTTATATGACCATGGCGCGCGACCAACTGGCCCGCATCGCCACCATCATCGAGCGCATGCGCGACTTCTACCGCCCGGCGCGCGGGGAGCTGGCGCCGTATAATCTGAACCGGGGCCTGGAAGAGACGCTGGAGCTGGCGGCGCTCAATTTGCGTAAGCTGCCGATCAAGATGATCTTCACCCCCGACCCCGCCCTGCCGCCGGTGGTTTGCGACAGCGATCAGTTGCGCCAGGTCTTCCTGAACCTGATCTTGAACGCCATCGACGCGATGCCCGAGGGCGGCACACTGACGGTGCGGACGGAGGCCGGGCCGACCATGGCCCTGGTCGAGATCGCCGACAGCGGGATCGGCATCCCGCCGGAGGTGCGCGAGCGGCTGTTCGAGCCGTTTTTCACCACCAAGCCCAGCGGTACGGGGTTGGGCCTCTCGATCAGCGCGCACATCGTCACCCAGCACGGCGGGCAGATCCTGGTCGAGAGCCAGGAAGGCCAGGGCAGCACCTTCCGCGTCGTGTTGCCGTATCACCCCGATATTTGAACGTCGCCCGGAAGGAGTACGAGAAGCTATGGCCCAGCCTGCCGCGCAGATCCTGGTCGTCGACGACGAGGCGCCGATTCGCACGACGTTGACCGCCTTGTTGGAGCGCCGGGGCTATGAAGTCACCGCCGCGGCCACCGGCGAAGACGCGCTGGCGCTGATCCACCAGCGGCCCTTCGACCTGCTGCTGCTCGACCTCCAGTTGCCCGGCATCAACGGCATGGATGTGGCGACGCGCGCCCGCGACCGCCAGCCCGACGCCCAGATCATCATCCTCACCGGCCACGGCTCGTTGGAGAGCGCCATCACCGGGCTGCACGTCGGTGTGTTCGACTACCTGCTCAAAACCGCCGACCCGCAAGAGGTGCTGACTCGTGTGGCCGCCGCTATCCGCCGTGGGCAGGAGGAACGCCGCAAGCAAGAGTTGCTGGCAACGCTGCAAAGTGTGGTCGGCGAGTTGGGCGGGCGCCCCACGCCGGCCCCGCGGCCCGCCGAGCCGGCGGAAGGCTGGATCGCCATCGGCGACCTGCAGATCTCCACCTGGAAGCAGGTGGCCCGCGTCGGCGACCAGACGCTGAACCTGACCCCCACCGAGTTTCGCATCCTGGTTTGCCTGGCCCAGCAGGCCGGGCAGGTGATGACCTACCAGCAAATCGTGCGTTGCGCGCAGGGCTACGATACCCAGGCCCTGGAAGCCGCCGAACTGATCAAGCCGCACATTTACCACCTGCGGCAAAAGATCGAGCAGAACCCATCCGACCCGCGTTATATTCTCACCGTGCGCGGCACCGGCTATCTGCTGGCCGCCGGCCCCGATCAGGTACCGGACGAGCCGGACTGAGCGGGCGCGCTAACGCGCCCGCAAAGCATTGACGATGACCGCCACGTCGACGACTTCCTGGGCGAGCGCGCCGATAGCCGGCGGGATCAGGCCGAAGGCGGCGGCCACCATCAGGCCGAAGCTCAGGCCCAGCCCGGCATAGATACTTTGCCGCGCCACGCGCAAGGTCCGCTGTCCCACCTCCACCGCATCGCCGACGCGGGTCACGTCGTCCACCAGCAGCACGATATCGGCGGCTTCCGCCGACACGCCCGTGCCGTGCGCGCCCATGGCGATGCCGACCGTGGCCGTCGCCAGCGCGGGCGCGTCGTTGATCCCGTCGCCCACCATGACGATGGGCTCATACTGGTCCTTCAGCTTTTGCAACACGGCCACTTTATCCGCGGGTAGCAGGTCGGCGTGGACCTGATCGACTCCCGCCTCCTGCGCGATGCTGCGCGCGTTCGCCAGCCGGTCGCCGGTCAGCATCACAGTGCGCTGCACGCCCAGGAGGCGCAGACGGCGCACGAGATCGGGCACGCCGGGGCGT
>CBJNAR010000806.1:0-2718 GCA_966434075.1 uncultured bacterium | reverse complement strand
TCCGCGACCGAGATCAGGGCGATCGCGCCGTTCTCCGCGGGGTAGCGGCGCAGCTCCTCGCCGATCGTGGTGACCGTGTCGAGGCACCGGTCGGGCAGGTCGGCGACGTGCCAGTCACCGTCGTCGCGGTAGGCCACGGCCAGGGCGGCATCGGCGTCGGCGCGCACGAAGGCGTCCAGGGATGCGTGCAGCATCGCGCGGCAGATGTCGGACATGCGCGGGATGTCGATCAGCGGCTTCAGCGGCGGCTCGTCGCCAATCAAGATGCTGATGCGGGCGTTGCCCACCGCGTGGTCGCCCATGCGCTCCAGGTCGGTGATGATGTTCAGCGCCGCGGCCAGCCGCCGCAGGTCGCCGGCCATCGGCGCCTGCGTGGCGATGAGCAGCAGGCATTGCTCCTCGATGCGGAAGCGCTCGGCGTTGATGGCCGGGTCGCCGCTGATGACGGCGCGGGCCAGGGCCAGGTCGCGCGTCTGCAGCGACCGGGTCGCGCGCTCGATGGCCCGATCCACCATGCTGCCCATCGCCAGGACAGCGTCCTGGATCTCCCCTAAACTCCGTTGGAATGTCTCGCGGGCCATTGGTTGTGGTTCCTCTCTAATATGCGGCGGGCCGGTTTCAAACCGGCCCCTACAACGCCTACCGGGTGACAGGCCGGTTTGAAACCGGCCCCCACACCGCCTACGGGGTGGCGGGCCGGGGTGCAACCGGCCCCTACCGCGCGAATGCACGGTGGCCGGGGGCTAGCCAATGCGGCCGGTGATGTAGGCTTCGGTGCGCGGGTCGCGCGGGTTGGTGAAAATCTCGCGGGTCGGGCCGACCTCGATCAGTTCGCCCGCGCGGTCGGGGCGGACCATGAACACGCCCGTGGTGTCGGACACGCGGGCCGCCTGCTGCATATTGTGGGTCACGATGACGATGGTGTATTGCTGCTTCAGTTCGAGCATCAATTCCTCGATCTTCAGCGTGGCGATGGGGTCGAGCGCGCTGGCCGGCTCGTCCATCAGGATGATCTGCGGCTCGACGGCGATGGCGCGGGCCAGGCAGAGGCGCTGTTGCTGCCCGCCCGATAGCGCCGTGGCGGCGTGGTTGAGCTTGTCCTTCACCTCGTCCCAGAGTGCCGCCTGGCGCAAACTGCGCTCGACCCGCTCGGCGATGAGGCTCTTCGGCGCCCCGGCGATGCGCAGCCCCGCCGCCACGTTCTCGAAGATCGACTTGGTGGGGAAGGGGTTGGGCTTCTGGAAGACCATGCCGATATAGCGGCGCACCAGCACCGGGTCCACGCCCCGCGCGTAGATGTCCTCGCCCGCGAACCGCACCTGTCCGCGCGCCCGCGCCCCCGGCACCACCTCGTGCATGCGGTTGAGGCAGCGCAGGAAGGTCGACTTGCCGCAGCCCGACGGGCCGATCAGCGCGGTGATCTGCCGCGGCGCCACGTCGAGGTGGATGTTGTCGAGCGCCTGGAACGCGCCGTACCAGGCCTGCAGGTCGCTGACCGCCAGCGCGGGCGGCCCGCCTGTCTCCGCGTGCACGTGCGTATCCTCCGGCACCGGCAAATACTGGGGAGGCAGGGCCAGGTCCGCTCCGGCGCCGTGGCCGTTCGCGCGCCCCCCAGGATGCGCTGTAGGGGCCGGTTTCAAACCGGCCTGCTGCCCCGTGTGCGTTGTGGGGGCCGGTTTCAAACCGGCCTGCTGCTCCGTGTGCGTTGTGGGGGCCGGTTTCAAACCGGCCTGTTCGTATATGGGATCCTCGCCGGATTGCGTTGTAGGGGCCGGTTTCAAACCGGCCTGCTGCCCATTCCCCTCACTGTGGAGGACGACGACTAACGATTGCGTATTATCGAGCATAGCGGCTCCTTGTGGCGAGGCGAGCCAGGACGCTGGTGACGAGTACCAGCAGCGTCAAGACGACGGCGCCCGCCCATGCGATCTGGCGCCAGACGTCATACGCCTGGCCCGCGTAGAAATAGACCTTCAGGGTCAGTGCGTCAATTGGTTCGGTCAGCCCGCGGTTCCACTGGTTGTTGCCCAGCGCGGTGAACAGCAGCGGCGCGGTTTCCCCGGCGGCGCGGGCCAGCGCCAGCAGGCCCCCGGTGACGATGCCGGGCAGGGCGGCGGGCAGCGCATAGCGCAGGATGGTGCGCCAGGTGGGCGCGCCCAGGGCCAGCGCCGCCTCGCGAATCGAGCCGGGCACCAGCCGCAGCATCTCCTCCGTGGTGCGGATGATCAGCGGCAGCATGACCAGCGCGAGGGCCACGCCCCCGGCCAGCGCCGAGAACTGCTGCATCGGCAGCACGATGAGCGCGTAGACGAACACGCCGATGGTGATCGAGGGCACGCCGCTCAGCACGTCGGTGGCGAAGCGCAGGACCGTGTTGGTGCGGCTGCCGCCGAACTCGGCGATGTAGATGCCCGCGCCCAGGCCGGCGGGCACGCTGATGAGCCCGGCGATGCCCAGCAATTCGAGCGTGCCCACGACGGCATTGGCGACACCCTGGTTGGGGTCGTCGGGCGGGCCGGGCAGCCGGGTGAAGAAGGCGACGTTGAGCGCGGGCAGCCCCTGCAGGAACACCCAGAGCAGCACGGCCACCAGCGGGATCACGGCGGCAATCGTCGCCGCCCAGAACAGCCCACTCATGACCAGGCTGCGAGCGCGCCGCCGCTGGAGAGCGCCTGGCGCGTGCCGCAGGGAGCGCGGCGCCGCCGTTGCTTGCGCGGC
>CBJNAR010000805.1:0-2733 GCA_966434075.1 uncultured bacterium | reverse complement strand
TGAACCGGCATTTGCTTCTGTTCCAGGTGGCCGTTGGGCTTTGCCTACGCTAACGACCGACGAGTACGGCGCGATAAATCGCGCGGCTACACACAATGGGAGCAGGGCGCGATAAATCACGCGGCTACGCACGAGACGCGGCCGGAACCTGCATGAGGGACTCAAGGAGATGGCGTGAAAGAGACGATAGAGCCGGCGACGGCTGAGACCGGCGGCAACGGCGGGCTGGGCGAGGTGGCCGCGCTGGCCTTGCGCCTGGGCTTCACGGCCTTCGGCGGCCCGGCGGTGCATATCGCCATGCTGCACGACGAGGTGGTGACGCGCCGCCGCTGGGTCACCGACGGCTACTTCCTCGACCTGCTCGGCGCCACGAACCTGATCCCCGGCCCCAACTCGACCGAGATGGTCATGCACATCGGCCACGTGCGGGCCGGGCGGCGCGGGCTGGTGGTGGCCGGGGCTTGCTTTATCCTGCCCGCGGCGTGCATCGTGCTGGCCCTGGCCTGGCTCTATGGGCAGTACGGCACGACCCCGGCGGCAGCCTGGCTGCTCTACGGCATCAAGCCGGTGATTATCGCCGTGGTGTTGCAGGCGCTCTGGGGTCTGAGCAAGACCGCGATCAAGAGCCGTTTCCTGGCCGTGGTCGGGGCGGCGACGTTCATCCTCTACCTGCTGGGAGTGAACGAACTCGTCTTGCTGCTGGGCGGGGGCCTGCTGGTGATGCTGGCCGAGAATGCCGCCCGGTTGCGCGCCGGAGCGCCGCCGCTGGCCGCGCTGCTGCCGTTCCTCGGATTCGCGCCGCGCGGCTGGGCGGCCCTGCCCGCCGACACCCCGGCCAACCTGGCGCAGCTTTTCCTGACATTCCTCAAGATCGGCGCGGTGCTCTATGGCAGCGGCTATGTACTGCTGGCGTTCTTGCGCAACGACTTCGTGAACCGCCTGGGCTGGCTCACCGATCAGCAACTGCTCGATGCGATCGCCATCGGCCAGTTCACACCCGGCCCGGTGTTCACCACGGCCACGTTCATCGGCTACGTGGTGGGAAGCTGGCCGGGCGCTGTGCTGGCCACGGTGGGCATCTTCCTGCCGTCGTTCATCTTCGTCGCAGTGGTGAACCCGTTCGTGCCCCGGTTGCGCCGTTCGCCCTGGATGGGCGCGCTGCTCGACGGCGTCAACGTCACGGCGCTCGGCCTGATGGCCGCCGTCACCTGGGAACTGGCCCGCGCGGCCGTGGTCGACGGGTTGACTGCGGTGCTGGCCCTGGTGGCGGCGGGGCTGCTCTTGCGCTTCAAGGTGAACTCGACCTGGCTGGTGCTGGGTGGCGGTCTCGTCTCGCTGGCCTACCACCTACTCGGCGGGTAGGCCGGGCCGGTTGCAAACCCGCCCCTACAGCGCGTCTGGGCCGGGCCGGGTTAGCGCGGCACCATCACCGTCAGCGCGCCGGGCATGATGCGGATGTCGAACGAGCGGTCGCTGATCAGTTCGCCGTCCATGTGGGCCTGCACCGGGCGGGCGCTGCGAATGGCGACCTCGCGGGCGTGGACCATCTCCACCTCGCGCAGCCAGCCGTGGCGCCCGGCTTTGGCCAGCGGCAGGGCGAACAGGGCCTTGGCCTGCGGCATGCGCCGCGCCAGCAGTACGTCTAACTGCCCGTCGCGGGCGCTGGCGCGCGGGGTCAGGCGGTAGCCGCCGCCCGCAGTCGGCCCGAGCATGACGGCCAGCAACAGCATGCGCCGGGTGCCCCAGGCCCGGCCGTTCAGGGTGATTTCCAGCGTGGGGATCCGCTGGTAATGGAAGAGCACCTGCTTGAGGGCCGAGAGGGTATAGAGCAGGGTGCCGCCGACGCGCGCCCGCCC
The DNA here is from genome assembly GCA_966434075.1 of uncultured bacterium. Lineage (GTDB taxonomy): Bacteria > Chloroflexota > Chloroflexia > QHBQ01 > JAICKM01 > JAICKM01. The sequence goes on along the minus strand of CBJNAR010000805.1, from coordinate 877 downwards.
CGACTCCACCATATCGCGCACATCCCAGGCCACGTTGGCGTCGATGCCCGTGCCGAAGGCGTTGATCATCCAGCGGTCGTTGAGCCGGGCGGCATCCACGCGCTCGGGCCGGCCATACAGCGCTGCGGCGAGCGCCGGGCGCAGCTCGCGGGGCAGCGCCAGCGTGCCGTGGGCATAGTCGTTCCCAGAACCCGCCGCTATGATGCCGAGCGGCACCGGGCTTCCGAGGTCCAGCAGGGTGCCGGCGACGGCCTGGATGGTGCCGTCGCCCCCGCAGGCGACGATGGGGCGGCGCCCGGCGGTGGCCGCCACCTCCACGACGCGGCGGCTTTCGTCCACACCCCAGGTCTCGACCACCTCGGCGTCGCTGCCCAGGTCGCGGCAGAGGCCTTGCAACGTCGCGGTCAGGCTCGACGTGCGGCCCCGGTTCGCGCCGGGATTGAGGATGATCAGCGGTCGGTCCGGCGCGAAATCACCGGGCGGTACGGAATCGGGCATCGGTGCGGGTACCTCGCTTGGGGTTGGAGTTGCCCCTTACGATAATCGCCCGGCGGCGCATTGTCAAGCAGGGGATGGGTGTGGTATGATCAGCCGGCAGTTGCCGTCTGCCTGCCGATCACCCTTGCCGAAGTAGAGGAAGCCTCCCATGGCCCAGAGTCCCGCCAATCCGCCGCCCGCCGCCCCCGCCACGCCGGTCGCGCCCGTTGAGCGCCGCCGGTTCCGCCTGGCGCCGCCCGACAAGCAGGTCCTCGCCGTCACCGCCCTGTTTATCGTGACCCTGCTCTGGTTTGGCGGGCAGATCCTGGCCAGCCTCTACCTGGGCGAGCCGCCGAATCAGGGCGATATTATATTTTCGGTGCTGGTCGCCGGGATCATC
>CBJNAR010000804.1:0-2734 GCA_966434075.1 uncultured bacterium | reverse complement strand
CGGTGTAGGCAACGGGGCGATAGCGCGCCCGCGCTTCGGGCGTGGCCTGGGCCTGGTCCTCGGCGGCGCGCAGGTCAGCGCGCGACCCCTCCGGCCCCGCGCCCACCTGGTGGACCACCTGGGCCATGGCCAGCAGTTGGGGCAGGGCGGCGCGCACGGCGGTGTTGATGGCGTGGGCACCCTGCGCGCCGCCGGTCACATAAATCACCGGGACGGCGGGGTCGAGGCGCCAGTACTCCGCGGCGCGGGCCGCATCGCCCCCGTGCAATTCGGGGCGCAGGGGGTTGCCGGTGAGCACCGTCCGGCCCGGCGGGAACTCGGCGGCGGATTCCGGGAAGCTGATCGCCACCACCTGGGCGAAGCGAGACGCGATGCGGTTGGCGAGGCCGGAGCGTACGGTTTGCTCATGGGTGATCGCGGGCACGCCGAGCAGCCGCCCGGCCAGCACCGGCGGCACGCAGACATAGCCCCCGGTGCTGAAAATCACGGCGGGGCGGAAGCGCGCGACCTGCCAGATCGATTGGATCACGCCGATGGGGATGCGCGCCAGGTCCAGCGGGGTGCGCCAGGAGAAGTAGCGGCGCAGTTTGCCGGTCTGCACGGCGGCGTAGGGCACGCCCACCTCGCCGATGATCCGCCGTTCGACGCCGTCGCGGCTGCCCAGGTAGAGCAAATCGAGCGGCCAGCCTTCGGCCCGGCTGCGCGCGCGCAAACACGCAATCACGGCGACGGCGGGGCTGACATGGCCCCCGGTGCCGCCGCCGGTGATCAGTATACGCATTGTGCCTGGTTGCCTGCCGGATCGTTAGCCAATACGCCAGTAGCCCTCGGTGTCGTCGTCGGCGCGGGCCTGCCGTTCGCCGAAGGTTTCGGTGCCGGTGCCGGTGCGCCCGCCGGCTTCGACGTTGGTATCGCCCAACTGGCCCATCGTCGCGCCTTCGCGGTTCTCGCGCGCCGCGCGGCTGCCGGGATCGGGCATGTACGGATCGTCCTGGTCGCCGCCGAGGATATTCTTCTCGTCGGCGGTTGCCGCGGCGATGGCCCCGATCATCACCGGCCCGCCGCCGACCCCGCCGGTGGCATTGGTCGCGCCGTTCATCTCGGCCATGGCGCCCACCGTGCCGATGGCGGGCGTCGCGGGCACGGTGACCGGCCCGGCGCCTTGCGCCTCGGTGGTGCCGACCACGGGGATCATCGGGCCGGTGTCCGTGGTGATGTTGGGGTCCTCATCCGTGTCGGTGACAGCATAGCGCAGACGCCCGGTTTCGATCAGTTTCTTCACCAGCCGATCCGCGGTGAGTTCATCGATTCCCATTTTCGCTTCGAGGGTCTGGCGCATTTGCGCCTGCGAGCTCTGCATCGAGCCTTTGAACTGGCTGCCGTACTGCTGTTGCAGCGTGGCGAGGGCGGTTTCCAACGCCCTGGCATCGGTGTCCATCCGGTATCTCCTTTCGCGACTGGGTCCGGTTCGGTCCTCATCATACTAGCAAGATGCTGACCATCGTACCCCCGCGGATAGGACCGTTGTGTCCTTGACTCGCCGCCGGGGCGGGTGTATAATGCTCGTAATCCAGCGAACTGGGGGGGTTGCGATAGTGTTCAAGACATTACTATATCGCCCGACGCGTTCCGCGTGTGATCACCGGCTCTGAGATGACTCATGTCTCGGGCCGGTGATTCTGTTTTAGCGGACTGTGCGTTTGCGGGCCGCCGGTTGCGAACACTACGGATCGTCCCGACGCTGGAGCGCGCTGCGCCGCCGCGCCCAGAGTGGGGCGTGGCCGCGCTGGTTCCTTAGCAAAGGAGGTACGCCGTGAACTCGAGTCTGATTGGCAAGATCGATAAGGCCAAGCGCTATGAGCAAGAGCCCGAGCGCATCAAGTTCCGGAGTCTACAAGTCACCTTCAACGGCGAGAACGATGATCATGAGGTCTCCCTGCACGGTCAGGACTGGAATTGTAATTGCGGCTTCTTTACCCGCAACGGGACCTGCTCGCATGTAATGGCGATGCAGCGCCTGCTCTCGCCGATGCTCACGCCCGACGCCCGCTATGGGCCGGACCCCTATATCAACGCCAACCTCCACGACGGGGAATCGCCTGATCCGTTGCCGGAGGCGGCGGGGGCCGTCTAACGCGACCCGGCTGAACTTATTGCCCGGCCCCATCCGGCCGGTTAGACGAGGTGCGTAGTGTCTGAACTGCGCGCCTCGTTTGTTTTTAGCCGTCAGCGGTCAGCCGCCAGTGGTCAGTACAAACATGTTGCTTGTGGGCACGGTGATGCGGCGGTGTAGGGGCCGGTTTCAAACCGGCCCGCGGCCCCAGCATAACATGGGCCGGCGGAGCGGGCATGAATAAGCGCCTGCCGGAGGCAGACGCTTGGGCCGGGGCAGGGGCGCCGATTAGCGGGCGCTGTTGACGAGGATGTCCAGGGTGCGGACGTTGTTCTGGGTATTGGTTTCGCCGGACACCGCGACAATCTCGACCGTCAGCCGGTAGCGCTGCAGGAAGGGCGGAGTGTCGGTGTTGGTCAGGTGGACCGGGACCACGTTCCCGGCGGCGATGGCGTCGATCTTATGCTCGGTGTGCAGCAGGCGCTGCGTGCCGCCGGCGTTCCACAGGTCGGCCTTGACGACCACGGCGGTCTCGCGGCGGTTGCCCTGGTTGCTGACGCCGACGATGAGGTTGACCGGCTCGCGGTTAATGATGCGATCCACGTCGAGGGCAGGGTCGAA
>CBJNAR010000803.1:0-2737 GCA_966434075.1 uncultured bacterium | reverse complement strand
ACGCCGACGAGGTGCCGCCCCATATGAACGGCGCGGCGATCGGGCCGCATATGGCCGTACGCTGCCAGGGCAAGGGTAACAAAGAGCGCATTATCCCGCTGGATGTCAGCGCGGCGCGCCAGGCGCTGGAGGACTACCTGGCGCGGGGCCGGCCTCGCCTGGTGGGCGAGCAGGAGGAAGACGCGCTCTTCCTCAACCACCGCGGGCAGCGCCTGACGCGCCAGGGCTTCTGGCTCATCCTGAAAGCCTACGCCCGCTCCGCCGGGATCGAGGACGTGACCCCGCACACGCTGCGCCACTCGTTCGCCGCGCACAAGCTCAAAGAGGGCACGGCGCTGCGCGAGGTGCAACATTTGCTCGGCCACGCCAGCATCTCGACCACGCAGATCTACACCCATGTGGAGAGCGGCAGCGGCGAGGGCCGGCCCAGCACCAAGCGCGGCGGCGTGCGCCGCCCGCCCCCGCCCCGCCGCGCCAGCGCCTGACCCGGCGCCCCGGCAATCCGCGAGAGAATGGCCCGCCGTTTATCCGGCGTGGCCTTTCTTTTTAGCTGGGAGCGCACCGATGATCGCCGAACCCTCCACCGACCCCGTTGCCGGACTCGCAGATCGCTATCCCCTGACCCACGCCGCTTTCGCGGCCATGCCGGGCGGCACGGCGACGCTGGCGGCGGTGGCGCGCCTGGAACAGCGCTGGCAGCAGGCGTCGCGCGGGCAGGTGCCGCTGGGCCTGCTGGGCACGGTGCAGGGGCCGTTGCCCCCGCTACCGCCCGCCCAGGTCTATGACGTGATCGTGGCCGGGGGCGGGCTGGGCCTGCTCACCGGCTATGCCCTGGCCCGGTTTGGCCGGCGTGTGCTCGTCTTCGACCGGGACGCCGTGGGGTGCGCCCATCGCGAGTGGAATATCTCGCGCCGCGAGTTGGGCGTGCTGGTCGCGGACGGCCTGTTCACCTGGGACGAGCTGGACGCCTGCGTCGCCACGACCTATGATTACGGGGTGCTGTCGTTTGACGCTACGGGCACCGGGTTGCCGGCCACGCCTCTGCGCCTGGAGGGCGTGCTCGATACGGCGCTCGACGCCCAGGCGCTGCTCGACCTGGCCCGCACTCGCTTCCTCGCCGTCGGGGGCACGATCCTGGAGGGCCGGCGCTTCGTGCGGATGCACACCCGCGCCGATGGCCCGGTGGAGAGCCTGGTAGAATTGACCGGCCCCGGCGGCGCGCCCGAACGCTACCGCGCCCGGCTCGTGATCGATATGATGGGCTCGATCTCGCCCATCGCTCTCGCGCTGAACGGCGGCCGGCCCTTCGACGGCGTCTGCCCGACGGTGGGGACGGTCGTGCGCGGGCTCGACGTGCCGCCGGGCGTGGGCGATGTGCTGGTCACGGTGGCCGGCGCGCAGCAGGGCCGGCAGTTGATCTGGGAAGGCTTCCCCGGTCGCGCCGGGGAAACCACTGTCTACCTGTTCTATTACGACCTGGCCGGGCCGGACCACGCCCCGCGCCAATCGCTGCTGGACCTCTTCGAGCAGTATTTCGCCCTGCTGCCCGGCTACCGGCCCCTGCGGGCCGACTTCGCCCACCTGCGCCCGGTCTACGGCTACATCCCGGCGCGCCATGGGCGCCGGGGCGAGACGGCCCGGCGCGGGCTGATCTGCCTGGGCGACGCGGCGGCGGGCCAATCCCCGCTCACCTTCTGCGGTTTCGGCTCGAACACGCGCCACCTGCCGCACGTCTCGCACGAACTCAACGCGCTGCTGCGGCAGGACCGGCTGGAAGCCCGCGATCTTCGGCCCATCGGCCCGCACCAATCCAACCTGAAGCCCACCTGGACCTTTGCCCGGCTGATGCAGCCCTGGCCGGGGGCCGGGCCCTATGCCGTCAACCGGCTGATGAACGCCTTTTGCGTCGGGTTGCAGGCCGCCGGGCCGGCGGTGACGGTGCGCTTCTTGCAGGACCGCCACAGCTTCGCCGACTACCTGCGCATCCTGCTGACCACAGCTCGCCGCCACCCGGAAGTATTCCCCATCACCTGGCGCGCACTCGGCCCGCGCGGCCTCCTGCGCTGGCTGCGCGACATCGCGGCCTTCGGTGTGCTGGCTATGCGGGCACGGCTGCCCAGGTAGCCACCTGGACTTGGTGTTGACGCCCCGGCGCGTCGCCTCGTATAATGGCGAAGACCGCCCTATTGCCGGTACGCCATGGAAAAGGAATCTCGCCTCCGCTCATGTCATCGCGCTCGATAGCCCACCGCCTGCTTCGGGGCCTGTTACTCCTGCTGTGCCTGGTGCTGCCCCTGGCGCTGACCGGCTGCCTGGTCCAGACCCCACCCGAGTTCGTCAGCCCGACCGCGACCCCCACGGCGCCGCCGCCCCCGCCGGTAGGCGGCCGGATCGCCTTCCTGTCCGACCGCAACGACGGCAAGCGCGAACTCTATATGATCAACTCCGACGGCAGCGGCGAGACCCGGCTGCTGCCGGACCGGCTCATGGTCGCCGCCCCGGTCTGGTCGCCCGACGGCACCCGGCTGGCTTTCGTGGCCGACCAGGGCGGCAAGGCCGTCATCGGCGTGATCCTCGTGCCGCCGGGCCAGCCGCCCGGCCAGTGGGCCATCCTGACCGCCGACGCCCAGGGCAGCGACAACACGGTGCCCGTCTGGTCGCCCGACGGGCGGCAGATCGCCTTCCAGTCCAACCGCAGCGGCAACTTCCAGATCTACACCATGTCCTCGACGGGCGG
>CBJNAR010000802.1:0-2739 GCA_966434075.1 uncultured bacterium | reverse complement strand
GCTCTGGGATGCGGGCACGTTCATCATCGTCGACAAGCAAGTCGTCGAGCCCGCTCAGGCTTTCGCCCGCCTTGACACCCGCCTGCGCGCATGGTACGGTGAAGACCACGGACCATGCGCATTTTTGCGCCCGCAACCTTCGGCTGGGAGGCAACCACTGTGAGCGACGACACCGGCGCGCGAGACCAGCGCGCCCGGCTGGGGCCCAAACTCGGCTCCGGCGACGAGGGCTATACCGACCTGCTCGGCCCCGACCGGGTGCCGAAGTATGACCTGCGCGTGCAAAGCTACGGCGAACTCGACGAGGCCAGCAGTGCGCTCGGTCTGGCCCGCGCCCTGGCCCAGCAGCCGCGCGTCAAGGAGATCATCCGCCAGGTGCAGCACGATCTCTACCTGATGATGGCCGAGGTCGCTTCCCCGCCCGCCCAGGTGGTCAAGCTGCCCTACCGCATCACCGCCGAGCAGGTGGCCTGGTTGGAGACGACGATCACGGCGCTGGAAGACGAGGTCGAGATGCCGCGCCAGTTTATCCTGCCGGGGGCCGGCCCTGGATCCGCCGCCCTCGACGTGGCGCGAACTGTCGTGCGCCGGGCCGAGCGATCCACGGTCCACCTGAGCAGCACCGGGGCGATGCCCGCCGGGCAGGTGCTGCGCTACCTCAACCGCTGCTCGTCGCTGCTGTTCGTGCTGGCCCGCTACGAAGAAGCGGTCTCCGGCATTCCCTACGACATCGCCAAACGCTAACCGCCGGGAGTACCCATGACGCCGGCCTTCATCGCCGGGGTGATCGTGTTCATCTTCACTCTGGTGCTCATCATGGCCCGGCCCCGCGGCCTGTCCGAAGCCTGGGCCGCGCTGGGCGGGGCGGCGGCCATGCTGCTGCTGGGGCTGGTCTCGCTGGCCGAGACGCGCGATCTGCTGGTCGCCAACCTCAACGTCTTCGGCTTCTTCCTGGGCCTGATGGCGATTGCCGCCCTGGCCGACAGCGCGGGCGTCTTCGCCTGGCTGGCCGGGATCGCTGCGCGCACGGCGCGGGGCAGCGCGCGGCGCCTGTTCGTCAATGTGTTCCTGGTCGGCGTGCTGATCACCGTGTTCCTCTCCAACGACGCCACCGCGCTGATCCTCACGCCGCTGGTCTATACCCTGGTCACGCGCCTGCGCCTGCCGGCCCTGCCCTACATGTTCGCCTGCACCTTTATCGCCGACACGGCCTCGTTCGTCCTGCCGGTCAGCAACCCGATCAATATCATCGTGCTGCAAGCCTTCCCGCGCGACCTCGGCACCTATCTGAGCCACCTGCTGCCCGCCGCGGTGCTGGTCATCCTGGCGAACATCGGCCTGTTCCTGATCATCTTCCGGCGCGCCATCGGCGGCTCGTTCGACCCGCGCCACCTCGACGCCGCGCCCCCGGCGCATCCTGCGCTGCTGCGCTTCAGCCTGGCGACGCTGGCGGTGATCGCCGCGGCCTACGTGGTGGCCGGGTGGGAACAGTGGCCGCTGGCGCTGGTGGCGCTGAGCGGGGCGGTGGTGCTGCTGGTGGGCGCCCGGCGCTACGGGCAGTGGACGCCGCGCCACTGGGCGCGCGAGATCGCCTGGCCCATCTTCGGCTTTATCGCCGGGATGCTGGTCGTCGTGCGCGGCATCGAAAACCTGGGCCTGACCACGGCGTTCGGCCAGAGCCTGCTGGGGCTGGCGGGCGGCAACCCCGCCGTGGCGACGGCTCTCACCGCCGTGGGCACCGCCGTCGGCGCCAATCTGATCAATAATGTGCCGATGGCCCTGGTGCTGGTCTCGGCCATCGGCACGGGCGGGCCGCCCGGCCCGGTGCGCGCCGCCCTGGTCTACGCCGGCATCCTGGGCGCCGACCTGGGGCCGAACATCACTACCGTCGGCTCGCTGGCGACGATGCTCTGGCTGCTGATCTTGCGGCGCAAGGGGCTGGAGGTCTCGTCGTGGGACTACTTCCGCCTCGGCATCACCGTGACGCCGCTCTTGTTGCTGCTCGGCGCGCTCGCCATCTGGCTGGCCGTGCGCTGAGGCGGTTCACCGCCGGAAAGGAGGCTGCCCCATGACTGGGGACACGGAACTGGCCCTGCTTTGCCTGAGCGGGCTGGATACGGAGGAGTTTCTCGACCGCGCTTTGCGCCGCCTGCCGGGGCCCGCCTGGCGCTTCCTGCTGTTCTATGTGATCGACACGCGCCCCGCGGAGGAACTGGGCTATATGCGCCAGGCCCTGTTCCGCGGGCGCCTGCCGCCCGAACGCCTGGCCGAGATGCAGAGCGTGGAGGACCAGACGGCGCAGGAGGTGATCGCCGAGGCGCGCGCCCACCTGCTGGCCGGGCGGCCCGGCGCCACGGTGGACACCCGGCTGGCGCGGGGCCGCCCCGAACAGGAGATCATCCGCGCCGCCGCCGAGGTCGCAAGCGACCTGCTGGTGGTGGGCGCCCGCTACCAGGGCGGCCCCCGCCCGGCCAGCGGCCCGCCCAGCGTGGGCCACGTGGCCCGCTTCGTCCTCGACCACGCGCCGTGCGACGTGCTGTTGCTGCGCTGAGTTGGGCCATGCGCTCGCCGGCGTCAGGCACAATAAATCGCGCCATCCCACATCAGTCTACGGGGTGGCGCGACAGATCGCACTGTTTGCCTTACCGCGATACCGCGATCATAGCCGGACGGCTACCCGCTACAGGCACTTGAGCACCCGACCGGGCGCGCCCAGGCCGAGGGTGAACTTGCCCAGGT
>CBJNAR010000801.1:0-2742 GCA_966434075.1 uncultured bacterium | reverse complement strand
CAGCGAAGAGTCTCGTCTCGTGCGGGACCAAGACGAGATGCTTCGCTGCGCTCAGCATGACAACGGATTCTCCATGCCCTACCCGTAGATCCTCATTCCCGCACGGGCCGGTTTCAAACCGGCCCCTACACCGGCCTTGTGCTGTGGCGCCCGACGGCAGCCCATCCGCCCGCCCCGCCACCTCCGCCACCGTGCTATATTGGTCCCGAATCCGGGCCCGCCGCTCCGAACAAATCGGGGCCGCGCGGGATAGTACCGGTGGAAGCAACACGCCGCGGGCGGGGGAACGATGACGCCAGACAGGGACGAACAGGAGGCCGTGGCCCGGCTGCAACGGGGCGACATCAGCGGCCTGGAGGTGCTGGTGCGGCGCTATCAGGCGCCGGCGCTGCGGGCCGCGGTGCTGGTTTGCCGCGATGCCGCGCTGGCCGAAGACCTGGTGCAGGCGGCCTTTGTGCGCGCCTACGAGCGCATCGGCCAGTTCGACGCCCGCCGCCCGTTCGGTCCCTGGTTCATCCGCGGCGTGGTCAACGACGCCCTCAAAGCCGTCACCCGCCACCGCCAGGTGCCGCTCGACCCGGCAGCGCTGGAGACGCCCGCCCCACCGGGGGACGACCCGGAGGCGCGGCTGGCCGCCGCGGAAACCCGCGAAGCCATCTGGGCCGTGCTCGACGAACTCACCCCGCCTCAGCGGGCGGCCATTGTGTTGCGCTACTACGCCGATCTGAGCGACGCCGAGATCGCCCAGATGCTCGATTGCCCGCCGGGCACGGTGCGCCGCCGGATGCACGATGCCCGCCGGCGCCTGCGCCGGCTGTTGCCCGCGTGGCTGCGCCCGCCAGGACTCGACCTGGCCGCCGCGAAAGGAGACGCCGATGCGCCCGCCACGGATCCGTAAAGCGCTGGACGATTACGCCGCGCGGCAACTGCCCGGCGCGCCCGACCTGTGGCCCGCGGTGCGCCGCGAGGTGCTGCGGCGGCACCCGGCGACCGGGCGCATCCATATCGAGCCGCTGGGTCGCCGTCGGGGCGCGTGGCTGCCGGCGCTGGGCGTCCTGCTGCTGCTGGCGGTACTCGCGCTGGGGCCGTGGCTCAACCAGGGCCACGTGCCGGTGCCCGCCGCCACGCCGTCACCCGCGCCGGTGGCCGTGCCGGGCGCGCCCACCATGCCGCCCGCGTCGCTTCCGCCCGGCACCGACAGCGGCTATGTTGCCGATTTACTGGCCCGCAACCTGGGTACCCGGCTGGGCATGACCCAGCCCCAACTCGACGCGGCGCTCACCGCCGCCGTCCTCGATACGATTGATCAGGCGGTTCGCGACGGGCAACTGACCCCGGCGCAGGCCGCCCAGGCCAAAGTCCGCGCCGGCCAGGGCCTGGCCGCGCTGTTCCGCGACGGGTTCGCCGGAGCCGGCTCCGATCTCAGCTCCAATGGGGTGCGCGCACTGTTGGAAGACCTGGGGTTGGACCCGGCCACCGGCGCGCCCACCGCGCCGGGCAGCGCGAAATAGCACCCTGGCGGCGCGGCCCACGCGCGGGCCGGGCGGGAACGCCCCTTGCGGCCCGCGCCGGCGCCGCATAGCGCACACGCCATAGGAGAAAGGATTTATCGCAATGAGCAACCCACGCATGATCATCGGCGGATTCGTGGCCGGGGTGCTGGCCTTCGCCGGGATGTTCGCCTTTGTGTTCCTGGGGCAAGGCCCGACGGCGGCGGCCCCGCCCGCCGCCCCGGCTGCGCAGGCGGCCCAGGCCGCCGCCACAGCCACGCCCTTGCCCGCCAATGTCGCCGGTAAGAACTCGGACTACTACGGCAACCTCCTGGCCCAGAACCTCGCCGCCCGGCTCGGCGTGGACCGCGCCAAGCTGGACTCCGCCTTCAGCGCCGCGGTGCAGGACACCGTCGATCAGGCCGTGCGCGACGGCAAGCTGACCCAGGACCAGGGAAACAAGGTGCGGGCCTTCGCCGGATCGGGGCTGGCCGGCCTGCTCGGCAGCAGTTTAAACGCCGGGGAGTCCGGACCGGGGTTTGACGCCGGGGATGTTGATGCTATCGTGGGCGCGGTCGGGCAACTCTTCGGCATGACCGCCGATCAACTGCGGGAAGCGGTGCACGGCGGGCAGACGCTGGACACGCTGGCCCAAGCCCACCACGTGACCATGCAGCAGGTACACGACGCAGCGCTGCACGCCATCCGCACCCGGCTCGACCAGGGCGTGCAAAGCGGCAAATGGGTCCGGGCCGAAGCCGACAAGATGTACCAGGCCTATAGCGATGAAATCGACAACGTGCTGCGGAAGATGACCGGCGAGGTCGGCAAGTCCGCCGATACCGGGCCTGCCGACCCCTTCGGCCCGGCGGTGTACGGGGCGGTCGCCAAACTCTTCGCCATGAGTCCCGATGACTTTGTGGCGGCGATCAAATCCGGCCAGACGCTCGCGGCGCTGGAGCAGGCGCATGGCGTCGATCACGCCCAGGTTCGCGCCGCCGCCCTCGCCGCCGCGCAGACGGTGATCAACCAGGGCCTGCAAAGCGGGCAGTGGACTCAGGCCCAGGTGGACGCCGAGGTGGGCAACGTAGGCGAGTTCGTAGACAGGCTGCTGACCAAGCTGGGCGGCCCGCCCCCCGCGGCAGGAGGCGCGACACCGTAACCGCATCCCGGCTCACGGCCCACGGACCCGCGCTTCACCGGCCAGGTGGGGCGCGGGTTCGCGCGTTTGTGCCTGCCTCGTGCCGCGCTG
>CBJNAR010000800.1:0-2746 GCA_966434075.1 uncultured bacterium | reverse complement strand
GGGGCATCGCCTGGTGATAAGGCTAAGTCCAAGCGCCATATGGGCAAAGAATCGCGTAAGAAGAACAAGAAGCACAAGTAGCCACGCCTGGCGCCGAGCCAAAGAGCCGATTTCCCCCTTCCCGCGGCGAGAAGGGGGGCAGGGGGTTAGGTTGGTCCCCCACCGGGATGCGGCTCGGCGCCGCCGTTCCCGAAACAGGCGTATGGTATAATGGTGATCTATGCTGCCCGTGGTGTGCCGCGGACGGCGCGGGATTTTGCAGATAGGCGAGGAACGATCGATTGGTAGTGGGCGATAATAAAGAGCCGGCAGCGGGCGCGGCGAATACCCTGCTCAGCGACCTGGCGGCGCGCACGCGGCTGCGCGAGGGCGCGGCGGGGATCGAGGCCGTGCTGCGCACGATCCATCGCAGCGGCGGGCTGACCGGCAAGGACCTGGCCCGCCAGACGCGGCTGCCGATCCCGGTGGTCACGGCGATCCGGCGCGAACTGGAGAAGGCCGGGCTGGTGCAGCCGGGGCCGTATATCCGCCTGTCGCCGCAGGGACTGGTGCTGGTCGAGGGCGCCTGGGGCTGGGTGGGGCAGGGCTTCCTCTGCCCGCTTTGCCAGGGGCGGCACGTGGTCGCGGGCAGCGAGTGGGAGGGCGTGCTGGCCCAACTGGAGGCGTGGTTCGCCGCCAACCCCACCGTGGACGTGACGCTGGACCAGAGCCATTGCACGCCGGAGACGAACCTGCGCCGCGTGCTCTATATGCAGACACAGGGCGCGCTGGCGGGCAAGGCCGTGCTGCTGCTGGGCGACGACGACTCGGTGAGCCTCGCCATCGGCCTGGTGGGCCAGTTGCTCAGCCCGCAGGGCGGCGGGCGGCTGACGCGCCGCCTCTGCGTCGTGGACACCGACCCGCGCATCCTGGCCCATCTGCGCGCCTGCGCCGAGGAGGCGGGGCTGGAGATCGAGACGGTCGAACACAACCTGCGCGACCCGCTGCCGGAGGACCTGCTCCACGCCTTCGACACCGTCGTGACCGATCCGCCGTATACCGCGGTCGGGCTGGATTTGTTCGTCTCGCGGGCCGTGAGCGCGCTGGTGCCGGAGCAGGGCCGCCAGATCTTCCTCTCCTTCGGCCACCGCCCGCCCGCCGAGCAGGCCGCGCTGCAAGGCTCGCTGGCCGCGATGGGCCTGGCGATTGCCGAACTCATTCCCGACTTCAACGAGTATCGCGGGGCGGGCATCCTGGCCGGGGTGAGCCAGATGATCCGCCTGCAAACCACGCCGGCCAGCCGGCCCAAGATCACCGGCCAGTTCAGCGGCCCGCTCTATACCGGCGAGATGAACCCGACCGTGCGCGTGTACCGCTGCATGGGCTGCGGCACGAAGCTGCGCGTGGGCCAGGCGCCCGATGCCGCCGCGCCCAGCATCGAGCAACTGAAGGCGGCGGGCTGCCCGCGCTGCGGCTCGGTGCTGTTCCTGCTGGAGTCACGCGAGGCGGTGGACTCGTGAGCAAGAAGCGCGACCCGCGCCCTGCCGCGCCCGCCACCTCGACGCCGCCTGTGCCGCCCATGCCGGAGCCGGTCGAGGTGCCCGCGCCGGAGGGACCGGCGGTCATCCGCCCGGCCCAGGAGGCCGACCTGCCCGCGCTGGTCGCCTTCGAGATCGCCATCGCGCGCCTCTCGTTCCCGCGCGACGCCGTCACCGACCCGGCGGTCCACGAGAAGAAGCTGCGCAAGGCGCTGGAGCGCGGCGAGCCGGGCATGTTTGTGCTGGTCCGCGAGGGGCAGGTGCTGGGCTGGCTCTGGGCCACCTTCAACACCAACTTCCTGACCAACGAGCACTACGCCACCTTTCGCAGCCTGGCGGTGGACGACGCGGCGCCCGACCACGCCGCCCTGGCCGAGGCGCTGTTTAACTATGGCATTGCCTATGCTCAAGAGGCCGGTATGCTGGAGATCACCGGCAAGGTGCATGTGAACAACACGCCCATGCGCTTGCTCTACAAGAAAGCCGGCTTTGAAGCCGAACACTTAACTATGAAGTTGCCGTTAACCAATGCGTAATCGTCACGTACTTTATGATATCTGGGTGGACGACGCGAAGCCCCTGGAGCGCGTCGGGCCGCTGGAGGATCTGCTGCACCGCGCCGCCCTGGCCGGGGGCGCGACGATCCTGCACGGCTATTTCCACCCCTTTGCTCCGTGCGGCGTCACCGGCTTTCTGCTGCTGGCCGAGTCCCACCTGAGCGTGCATACCTGGCCCGAAGAAGGATTTGCCGCCTTCGACATCTTCTCCTGCGGCGACATGGACACCGATGCGATTGTCGATACCATCCGCGCGACCTTGCGCCCGGCCCGCGAACGCCTCCAACTGATCCACCGGGGCAGCGGCGAGGGCGAGGGAGGCCCGAGTTGTCCGCGCTAGACGCGCCCGGTCATCCTTCCGCCCCCCCGAGGCCGCGCCTGATCAAGTGCCTGGTCTGGGACCTGGACGAGACGTTGTGGGCGGGGGTGCAGGCGGAGGGCGATCAGCCGGAGGCGCGCCCGGCGGCGCTGGCGCTGATGGACACCCTATCGCGGCGGGGCATCGTGCAGAGCGTCGCCAGCCGCAACGACCCGGCGGCGGGCGCGCGGCTGCTGGCCTTGCCCGCGCTGGCCGGGCGCTTCGTGGCGCCACAGGTGGGCTGGGAGCCGAAGGATGTGGCGCTGCGCCGCACCGCCAAAGAGTTGAACATCGGCCTGGACAGCCTGGCCTTC
>CBJNAR010000799.1:0-2747 GCA_966434075.1 uncultured bacterium | reverse complement strand
CGCACGGGAAACGAGGTCCCGCTGCGGATCGCGGGCGGCACGGCGAAGAAGCGGAACGGGCCGGCGGGCACCTGGTCCAGCGCGCACAGATGCTCTACGATGGGGATGCCGGCGGCCAGCAGAATCGTGTGCGCGGGGCGGGCCGGGTCGCTCATGTCGTCGATGTTGGCGCAGTCGATACCCACCAGCGTGGCCCCGGCCTCGACCAGCCCGCGGCAGGCATCGCCCGTGAGGTAGGGGCCGGAACGGAAGTAGTCGCTGCCCCAGCGTTGCGCCCAATCGGTGCGCACCAGCACCGCCTTGCCGCGCACATCCACCCCGGCAAACGCGTCCGGCCCGATCGCGCCGTCGCGCAGCACCGGCACCAGTACGCCGGGCAGGTTCGCCAGCTTCGCCAGTGGCAGCCCGGCGAGATCCGGGGCGTCCGGGTGGCGGTGGAACGGCGCGTCGAGATAGGTGCCGGTGTTGCCGGGCATCTCATAGGTGGCAATCTGGAACGTCGTGCCCGGCGCATAGCTGCCGCGGGCCGCGCTTTCGGCGTGCGTGAACCAGGTGTGGAACCGCGGCACGGGCAGCCCCGGATACTCCGGCATCCCCGGCTCCAGCACATGGCTCAGATCCACGAGCGTCGCCATCGTCTCTCCTTCCCTAGCCGCCCGCGAACGGCAGCGTGCCCAGCATCAGCACCACGGCCAGCGTGATCGCCAGCACCGCCGTCCAGGCCACGACATTATACAGGCGCCCATTGGCGTAGCGGCCCATGATCTGTTTGTCGTTGATCAGGCGCATGATGAAGAATAACTCGATGGGCAGCAACACGCCGTCGATCACCTGCACCACCAGCAGCAGCGTGACGACGGGCACGCCGGGGATCATGGCGACGAGGGCGCCCAGGATCACCAGGGCCGTAAACAGACCCACGAACACCGGCGCGTCGCGGAAGGTGAAGGACACGCCGCGCTCGAAGCCAATCGACTCGGTTACGGCATAGGCGGTCGAGAGCGGCAGGACGGCGGCGGCGAGCATCGAGGCGCCGAACAGGCCGACCGCGAACAGGTACTCGGCATAGGCCCCGGCCACCGGCTGCAACGCGCGCGCCGCGTCGGCGGCGCTGTCCAGGGACTGGCTGCCGTGGGGCACAAAGATCGCCGCCGCCGTCGAGATGATGATCGCCGAGGAGACGACGCTGGCAAAGAGCACGCCGACGATCACTTCAAACCGCTCGTAGCGATAGTCGCTCGGCGTCACCCCTTTTTCCACCACGCTCGACTGCGTATAGAGCTGGATATAGGGCGTAATCGTCGTGCCGATCAGGGCCACGAAGAAGTTGAGGAAACCGGGCTCCAGGTGGAACGTCGGCGTCACCGTCGATTTGAGCACGGTGTTCCAGTCGGGATGGGCGAGAAACACGGCCAGGACGTAGCTGAAGAAGACGGCGGTCATGACCAGGAAGATCTTCTCCAGGCGCCCGTAGCTGCCCAGCGTGACCAGGCGCCAGATCAGCAGCGCCATCAGCGGCACGGCAATCCAGCGCGGGATGCCGAAGATCTCGGCGGCGGCGCCGATCCCGACGAACTCGGTGATCGTGGTGCCGCCGTTGGCGATCAGCAGGGCCAGCGTGGCGACGGTCGCCCAGCGCAGGCCGAAGCGCTCGCGGATCAGGTCGGACAGCCCCTTGCCGGTGACGGCGCCCATGCGCGCGCACATCTCCTGCACCAGGCTGAGCGATAGGACAATCAGCACCATGGCCCAGAGCAGGCTGTAGCCGTAGCGGGCGCCCGCCGTGGCGTAGGTGGCGATGCCGCCCGCGTCGTTGCCGGCGGCGGCGGCGACCAGTCCCGGCCCCAGCGCGGCAATGTAGAGCCAGGCCGGGCTGGCCCGCAGGCGCCCACGCCACCCCCGGCGCGGCGCCAGACGTGTCGATTCGCCGGGGGATGCCTCCTCGACTGGTTGCGTAACTCCGTGAGCCATACTTTGCCTGGGTGCCGCTAGGAATTGAAGATGCGATTGAGCTTGCGCTGCCAGCCGCTGGGCAGCAAAACTTCGATCGCGTCGTCCACGGTGATGATGCCGAGCAGCCGGCCGGTGTCGTCCAGCACGGGCAGCGCCAGCAGGTTATACTCGGCCATGGTGCGGGCCACGTCGCGCGGGTTGTCATACGGGCCGGCGTGCTCGAAGTCGGTGCGCATGATCGTCTCCATGCGTTCGTCAGGGGCCGCGATCAGCAGTTTGCGTAACGTAACCACCCCGGCCAGATGGGCGTTCTCCGGGTCGCTGGTGACGTAGATGTAGTAGATCAGGTCGGGCTTTTCAAGTTCCGTCCGCAGCAGGGCGATAGCCTGGGCCACGCTGTAGTCGTGCGGGCAGGTGATGAAAGAGGTCGTCATCATCCCACCGGCGCTGTCGTCGGGGTAGCGCAGCAGTTCGCGCACATCGTCGGCGGCTTCCGGCTCCATGGCGCGCAACAGGTCCGCCGCCCGCTCTTCGGGCAGGTCGCCGAGCAGGTCGCTGGCCTCGTCGGGCCCCATCTCCTCGATGATATCGGCGGCGCGGGCGTCGGGCAGCTGTTCCATGATGTCGGTGGCGCGGTCGGGGTCCACCTCCTCCAGCACATCGGCGGCGGTTTCGTCGTCCAGCCCGGCAATGACCCCCGCCGCCTCGTGGTAGCTGAGGGCGTCGGTCAGGCGAGCGATGTCGGCGGGGTGCAGGCCGCGCAGGGCCGGGCCGCGCCCGCCGTGCCCCGGCCC
>CBJNAR010000798.1:0-2753 GCA_966434075.1 uncultured bacterium | reverse complement strand
CCGAGTCTAGTATCGGTCGCCCAGGTATATAAGGCGGCATATACCGGGCAACAACAGGTAAAAAGCCCGCGGGGCGCCGGGCTTGCCTGCCCTGTGACCGCCCATCGCACACGCCTGGAACCCAATCGGCGGCAAATGCGCGCCGATCCGGCCTCGACAGCGCCGGTATCCTGTGCTACAATAGCGAATTCGGAGAAAGCGCACCTATGATCTACAGCGATCTTGAACTGGCCCGGATGCAGGTGGAGGCGCTCTTCGTGCATGACGCACAGGGGCGGCTGCTGCGCGTCAACGAGCAGGATCCCGGCGAGCCGGCGCCGCGCTTCTTTCTGGCCCGCACCGCGACCGGCAACCTCTGGCGCACGCGGGCCGATCTGCCCGCCGATCTGAGCGCGGCCCTGGTCCGGCTGGCGGCAGATGAGCCCATCGCCGCCGATCTCCGCGAACCGGCCGCGCACGTGGCCGAATATGCCGCCTTGCTGGAGCAACACACGCCTATCAGCCACACTGAGGCGGGACCGGCCTACTATCTGCCGGAACTCGATCCGCCCGCCTGCGCGGTGATTATCACGCCGGAAAACGCGAACCTGGTGGAAGCCCATTTCCCCTACACGCGGACCCACTACGCCGAGCTAGCGCCGGTGGTGGTGTGTGTGGCCGATGGGGTGGCGGTGGCCGTGTGTTTCTCGGCGCGGATCACCGCACAGGTGGCGGAAGCCGGGGTCTACACGGTCGAGGCGTACCGCGGGCGCGGCTATGCGGCGGACACGGTGCGCGGCTGGGCCGCCGCCGTTCGCGCCCTGGGCCGGCTGCCGCTCTACAGCACGTCCTGGGACAACACCGCTTCGCAGGCTGTGGCGCGGCGGCTGGGGGCCGTGCAGTACGGGGTCGATTTGAGCATCATGTAATTTGGTTGCGATCAAGCCTTGACATGCGCGACAGGTTGTGCTACAATAGCCCATGCAAATTGAATAGCGGCCATTGGCCGCGTGCCCGCGTTGATGTGGAATAGTAGTTCCAATGCGTGTTTGCAGCGAATCGGGGGTTGGTGTGAGCCCGAGAAACCAGTTGGAGTGAACGCGCCACAGAGCGGTCCACCGAAGAAAGCCCAATGGGGGGCAAGTAGGATGGAGTGGGTGGTGCCCACGCCGGCAACAACCAAGAGCGGTCACAGGCTATAAATGTGACAATTAGGGTGGTACCACGGGAGTCTGGACTCTCGTCCCTTGCTTTCGATAGCGGGACGGGAGTTTTTTATTGCCCAAAATTGGGGTCAGACGGCCCCTGGAGGATACGACGATGGACAATAAGCCGGCGGTGTTGGCGTTTTCGGGCGGCCTGGATACGTCGTTCTGCGTGCCCTGGTTGCAAGAGCAAGGCTATGACGTGGTGACGGTGACGGTGGACACCGGCGGCTTCAGCGCCGCCGAGCGCGCGGCCATCGAGGCGCGGGCCACGGCCCTGGGCGTCGTCGCGCACCACACCATCGACGGGCGCCAACCGCTCTGGGATCTGCTGGTGGGCTACATCATCAAAGGCAACGTGCTGCGCGGCGGCGTCTATCCGCTGTGTGCCGGACCGGAGCGCCTCGTCCAGGCCATGCAGGTGGTCGGCGTCGCCCAGAGCTACGGCACCACCACCATCGCCCACGGCTCGACCGGCGCGGGCAACGACCAGGTCCGCTTCGACCTCGCCATCCGCGTGCTGCTGCCGGAAGCCAATATCCTGACCCCGATTCGAGACCTGAACGCCCAGCGCGCCTTCGAGGTCGAGTTCCTGAACAAGCACGGAATCCCCGTGCCGGAGAAGACGGGCCGCTATTCGGTGAACAAGGGCCTGCTCGGCACGACCATCGGCGGCGGCGAAACGCTCGACTCCTGGGGCTTCCCGCCCGATGAAGCCTTCGTGGACACGGTGGCCCCGGCGGACGCGCCCGACGAGCCGGCGGTGATCACGCTCAGCTTCGCCGACGGCGTGCCGGTGGCGCTGGACGGCGTGGCGATGGCCCCGCTCGACCTGATGGCCGCGCTGGCCGAGATCGGCGGCAAGCATGGTGTGGGCCGCGGCCTGCATCTGGGCAACACCATCCTGGGGCTCAAGGGCCGCATCGTCTTCGAGGCGCCCGCCGCGGTCATCGCCATTACGGCGCACAAAGAGCTGGAAAAGCTCGTTCTAAGCAAGAACCAGGGTTTCTGGAAGGATCACCTGGCCGACGTGTACGGCAACATGCTGCACGAGGGCCTGTACTTCGACCCGGTGATGCGCGATATCGAGGCGATGATCGACAGCAGCCAGGGTGCCGTGACCGGCGACGTGCGGGTGAGCCTGTTCAAGGGCCACATCCAGGTGCAGGGTTGCCGCAGCCCCTATTCGCTGCTCGACCGCAAAGTCGGCACCTACGGCGAGGCCAACCGCGCCTGGACCGGCGCCGAGGCGGCGGCCTTCTGCAAGCTCTACGGCCTGCAAAGCATGCTCGCCTATCGCCGGCAGCACACCCCGGTCCCCGCGCCCGACGGCAAGCTGCACGCGATCTTGACCATGCCGGCGGGGGCCAAGGTGGGCTAGCCTAACCCCCTGCCCCCCTTCCCGGAGCGGGAAGGGGGGACGGAAAACGCCCCTCCTCGCGGCGGGGAGGGGTCGGGGGGCGAGGTTGGTCCTTTCAGACTATTGACTTATTTCGCGCGGTATGGTACACTGCGCCTTAATTGAATAGCGGCAACGAGCCGCGTGCCCGCGTTGAAGTGGAATAGTAC
>CBJNAR010000797.1:0-2754 GCA_966434075.1 uncultured bacterium | reverse complement strand
CGGCCAGGGGTTGTAGCGCGCCCTCTGTTGCGCCGAGTTGGCCTTCGGGGAAGATGAGCAGCGAGCCGCCGCGCCGCAGCACATCGTCCATCGTGCGCACGGCGCGCAGCGGGTTGCGGCGGTCCAGCGCGACCATGATCTCCAGGCGGTCGATCAGCCAGGTGCGCCAGCGGGAAATGGCGCGCACTTCTTGCTCGCCGAGGACATAGACCCGCGGCTCGACTGGGAAAAAGAGCAGCACCAGGAAGGTATCGGCCCAGCCCAGGTGATTGGCGCAGATAATTACGGGCGTGGCCGGCACCTGCTCCAACCCGACCACGCGCACCCGGAACACCAGGCCGAAGATGCCGCGTACCACCCGCCGCAGCACCCGCACCCCCGGCGGCGCAGGCGCGGCGGCCCCTTGCTGCACAGGGGGCGTTTTTTGAGCGGTGCCGGGGCGGTCCGTGTCCTGGTCCTGCTGTGTCTTCATCGGGCTGTGATCCTCTCAGGCCGGCGCTGTAGGGGCCGATTTCAAACCGGCCCGCCGCCCACCGGTCACGCTAATTCCGCGCTATGGGGGCTGGTTTGAAACCGGCCTGCCGGGCACTGACCAAGCTAATTTCGCGTTGTACGGGCCGGTGGCAAACCGGCCTGCCGGGAACTTGCCGAGCTAATTTCGCGTTGCAGGGGCCGGTTGCAAACCGGCCCCCGGTAATCACAAGCGGAATGGCGGACGATTAGTCGAGCACCGCCTGGGCGGGCTTCACGGTTTGCAGCAGCGCCGCGCTCAGCAACAGCGTGCAGCCGGCGAAGATAAAGGCCCAGCGGTAGGCATCGTTGCCGCCCACCCAGATCGTCGCCAGCGAGACGACCGCCCCCGCTGCGACCGACCCCAGCGGTTGCGCGAACGAGAAGACCGCCGACACCAGGCCCATGAACTCGGCGGTGCGCTTGCGCGGCACCAGGTCGGCCAGCAGGGGGTTGATCTGCGCCAGTGTCGCGTTGCCCACGCCCACGGCGCCCAGCGCGATCATCGCCTGCCACAGTGTCTGGCTCTGCGAGCCGATCATGGCGACCACGCCGATGATCAGCAGCCCGGTGGTCATGACGGCCTTCTTGCTGAAGCGGTCGGCCAGGTAGCCCGCGGGCACGGCGAACAGCGCGTTGAGCAGCGTCGCGATCAGCGGCAGCAAGAACGCCTCCTGCTCGGTCGCGCCCAGCGCCTTCACCCCGAACAGGGTGATGAACGGGGTCACACCGCCCAGCCCGAGCCAGTAGAAGTTCACCGCGAGCATATACTTCATTACTTCGGGATAGCGCGCCACGTCGCGGACGTAGGCCGCCGGGTTGGGGCGGCTGCGCGCCGCACGCGCGGCGATCGCTTCGGCGGGCGGCAGCGGCGGCTCTTTCACGGTGAAGAAGGTGAACGCCCAGGCCGCCACCATCACGGCAATGCAGATCAGGAAGACGGCGAACTCGGCGTGCTCCCAGAGGTTGAACGCCAGCAGCAGGAAGATGACCGTGCCCAGGCCGCTCCCGATGCCGAGCAACCCGCCCACGCGCCCGCGGTGTTCGGGCGGGAACAGGTCGGCCATGAACGCCATGTAGGGGTCCCAGGCCACCGACAGGAAGAACGCGGCCACCGACATGATGGCGAGCATGATCCAGAACGGCGGATGCAGCGCCAGGGCGACCAGCGCCAGGGCCATCAGCGGGATGCCCGCCAGGAAGAAGGGCCGCCGCCGGCCCAGGGGGCTGCGCGTGCGGTCGCTGAGCCGCCCGACCAGCGGCTGCACGAACGAGGCGACGAACGACCGCTCGTTCGCCAGCAGCCCGATCAGCGAGGGGTTGAGCCGGTAGGTATCCAGGTAGAGCGGCATCCCGAAGTTGAACAGCGCGTAGACGACCTGCGCCCCCAGGTTCGCCACGTTGTAGCGCAAGGCCAGCCCCAGGTTGAAGCGCTCGACCACCGCGGGCGCCGCGACTTCGGGTTCGACCGGTGCCCCCGGCGGCACGAAGGTGGTGTCCCTGATTGGCATGTCCATGGTCTTATCCTTCCACGACGTGTCCCCCATGCGCCCCATGTGCCTCTCGCGCCAACTATCCGTATCATAACACCGGCGGTCTCATTCGCAATGGGCAGATTTGCGTAATTTGCTCGATCTCCCTGATCGAGGCGGCTAGGTAGTTTCGCCTATTTAACCGCAGATGTAGTGATCGTAACGCAGGTGGGCTATGCAGCCACGGCTGAGAGTGCTATGATAAGAGAGGCATGGCCCCGTTGGCAAACCCCATACCCCCGCCCATCCCGGTCGCCGGCACTCCAACCCAAAGGAGAGGTCCATGGCTACGACTACTCACACCGGGACCCTTACCGTGCCCCGCCCCCACTCCGCGTGGCGCCGCGCCTGGCGGATTGCCGCCCTGCTGCTGGCGCTGCTCATCCTCGGCGGCGCGCTATTTGTCTACTGGCTGGTGGCGCGCGCCCAGCCCACCCTCGCCGGCACCCTCCGGCTGCCCGGCCTGACGGCGCCCGCCAGCGTGGTGCGCGACGCGAGCGGCATCCCCCACATCACCGCGCGCAACGCCCACGATCTCTACATGGCCCAGGGCTATGTCCACGCCCAGGATCGCCTCTGGCAGATCGACATCTTCCGGCGGGCGGGCGCGGGGCGGCTCTCCGAACTGTTCGGCGCGCAGACCCTCGACGCTGACCGGTCGCTGCGCCCGTACAGCATCGTGCCGATGCCGTTGAACGTGAACATTCCCGGC
>CBJNAR010000796.1:0-2761 GCA_966434075.1 uncultured bacterium | reverse complement strand
ACACTGCGCAAGTGCCGCGGTCGATCACCGCGATCTTACCGGTCATGGAACCGGCCGGGAACGCGTTGCAGCCGATGGGGTTCGCTGGGAAGGCCACTCGCGCGTCGATCAGGTCGCCGGTGGTTGGTGGCGTCAGCGGGGCGGACCAGGGCTGCCAGACCGTCTCGACCACGTTGGTGGTCATAGTCACGGGTTGGCTGATATCGAGCGCATAGTTGAAGTGCCCGCTGGCCGTCGAGGCCGCCACGGACAGGGCCTTGGCTGCCGTGGCTGGCGCGCCGGTGATGAACGGCACGTTGCTGGAGTTGCCGGCCGACACCGCATAGGCCACGCCTACCGCCACCGCGTTGTCGATCGCGGTCGCAATCTCATCGTTACCGATTCCGAACGACTGCCCGATCGACATGTTGGCGGCGTCCATGTGGTCGGTGATCACGCCGTCGCCGTTGGGGTCGACCGAGGCTTCCACGCCGAGCATCATCGCCACGCCGCTGCAACTGTTGACGTGGCTGGAACAGACCTTATACATGTAGATCTGGGCCGCGGGGGCCACGCCATGATACAGCGGCGGGTCCGCGCAGGCCGGCGTGGTGCAGCCGCCGAAGTCGGTGGGGTTCGGCGGGATGCTGCCGTCCACGGAGATATTCGGCACGCCGAAGCCGCCGACAATCCCGGAGGTGTGCGAGCCGTGGCCGCCTTCCGGCGGCGTATCCAGCGGGTTCAGATCGACGGTGCGCGTGGGGACCGTGCTACCATCCCACGCGTCGCCCACGAAGTCCTTGCCGCCTGGAATCTTCTGCGTGGGGAATAGCACCGTGCCCGAGTAGACGATGGGCGGGGCCTGGGTGGCGTGCGCGACGGCATAGTCGAATGCCGCCACCGTGCCGGGACCGCCGAAGTTGCGGTGCGTGTAATCGATGCCGGTGTCGATGACGGCGACGCGGGTACCGCGCCCGTCAAGCCCCATCCCTAACCGGACGGCATCCGCGCCGATGAACGGCACGCTGAGGTAGAGATCGAGCTTATAGTTCGCGCCTTCGGAGACGTGCGCGACCCCTGGGATCTGGCGCAGAGCCGCCAGATCGCGGCGGTGGACCGAGGTCATGGCGAGGCCGTTCAGCACCACCGTCATATGGTTGGTGACAATCCCATAGCGGGCGGCCGCGGCGGCGACAGGCGCTTGCGCGGCCAGCAACTGCCGGCTGTACGCGCGCTGATAGTCGGCCTTCTCGGCGGCGGCCCGGCCCTGCGTGGCCTCGGTCTGCTTGTAAACCTCTGCTAGCGGCGCGTCTTTCAAGAGCACAATCGCATCGACGAGCTGGTTCGGGTCGCCCTTATCCAGTATCCGCGCCGCGGGCTGGGGGTTGGTGACCGGGGCATCCGTCACCTGCACCCCCCCGGCGATAATCGGCGCGCCGGCGGGCGGTAGTCTATCGGCGGCGCCGGCGGGTAGCACGACGGACAGTGCCAGGCCCGCGGCCAGCAGCATTTTGCCCACTCGTTTATGCAGAGTAGCCAATCTAATTCTCCTTCCCGTGCATTCGAGGTGGAAACGGGACTCCCTTCTCCGTGCCGGTGGCGCCAGACGAGCAGAAACCGCGCGCCTGCGACGGATCGGGGATGCTTCTCCTACTTCTGTAGTGGTCTGCGGCAGGCATGTTGGGATGGGGATGCGCCCGCAGCGGGGCGCGGACCAACCTGCCGGGATGAAGAGCGGTGCGGGGAGTAGCGCTTGGTGCCTCCAGCAGATCTCCTTTCGTCATTGATTGGAGTAGCCTGGCGCGTAACACCACCGCCGGGGTTCGTAAGAGACAGCGGGTTACGACGCATGTATTATAGGCGGACTCCGCGGCAGTGTCAACGCCCTGAAAATGCGCCAGGGCGTTATAATATAATGCAGGGTGCGCGGGTGCCTGATTCGACCGGCGGATGCCGGTTGCGTACTCTGTTAAGGCGCGCCGCCGGGTGTATGTGGCGCACCACGGCGTTCAAGGGCGATAGGATCGCTTTCCGGGGGAGGTGGCGGGGATGCCGGCGAATATCTATCGATGGTTATGGGGACCGGTTGGTTTGGCGACGGCACTGCTTATCTGTTGGGCCGCGGGCGGCCCGGCCACGCCGGGCGGGCTGGCCGCCGGGCTGCCTCAGGCGCCGGCCAGCCCCACCGCGGTGCCGCCCGGCTCCTGGCCGGCAGCGGCCAACGCCGGGATCGCCAATGCCCGTGCTGACCTGGCCCGACGCCTCAACGCCGGGCCGGCGGAGATCACGGTGGTCAGTGTCACCGCGCAGGAGTGGCCGAGTTCGGCCATGGGCTGTCCGCTGCCCCGGCAAAACTATCTCCCGGTGGTCACGCCCGGTTACGAGATCATCCTCGCGGCGGGGGGCGACCACTATACCTATCATGCGAGCCTGCGCGGAGCAGTCGTCGCCTGCCCGGCCAGTACGGCGCCCCCGCCGCCCGCAGCCGTGCGCTATTTCCCCGAAACCGGCCATAGCGTCCAGGGCCGGTTCCTGGCCTACTGGGAGCAGCGCGGCGGCCTTGCCCAGCACGGCTACCCGCTCACCGATGAACTCCAGGAAGTCTCCGCCGCCGACGGCAAGACCTACACCGTGCAGTATTTCGAGCGCGATGTGTTCGAGTTGCATCCGGAGAACCAGCCGCCTTACGATGTGCTGCTCAGCCGCCTGGGCGCGGCGCGGTGGGCCGCCCGCTACCCGACCCCGCCCGCGAACCAGCGCGCGAGCACCGATAACCCGCGCC
>CBJNAR010000795.1:0-2764 GCA_966434075.1 uncultured bacterium | reverse complement strand
CTGTAGGGGCCGGTTTCAAACCGGCCCGCCCCGGTCCTTTGCGCTGTAGAGGCCGGTTTGAAACCGGCCCACCGCCTACCCGATGGCGCCGGAATCGCCCTGGGCGGCCTCCTGCGCGTACACCCCCATGGCCGCGGCCACGCCGGCCCCCGGTGTGGCGCCGTGGCCGTGGGTCTTGAGCATCAGTTCCAGGGCGCCCAGCAGTTCGAGCACAAACTCCTGGCGGGCGCCGTAGCCCATCAGCCCGATGCGCCAGAGCTTGCCCTTCAGCGGCCCGATGCCGCCGCCGATCTCGATGTTGTGGTGGTCGCGCAGCGCGGCGCGCGCCCGCATGTCGTCCAGCCCCTCGGGCACACACACCGCATTCAGCGGCCACAGGCTGTACGATTCGTCGGGCAGGAAGCGCAGGCCCAGGGCCTCGCACCCGGCGCGGAAGGCGCGGTGCTGTAACTGGTGCCGCGCCCAGCGCCGTTCCATTCCCTCGGTCTCCAGCAAGCGCAGCGCCGTATAGAGCGCATAGATCAGCGGCGCCGAGATGGTGTGGTGATACTGGTGGTCATCCCAATAGGCCGCGAGCAAGTTGGCGTCCAGGTAATAGCCCGCCGGCGGAGTGGCGCGCCCGCGCAGGCGGGCCAGCGCCCTGTCGTTGATGGTGAAGGGCGCCAGGCCGGAGGGCGCGCCCAGGCACTTCTGCGACCCGCTATAGCAGGCGTCCACCCCCCACGCGTCCACCTGCACCGGGTGCCCGCCGAGCGAAGTCACCGTGTCGAGCACCAGCAGCGCGTCGACCGCTTGCGTGGCCGCGCCGATGCCGTCGAGGGGCTGGAGCACGCCGGTCGAGGTTTCGGCGTGGACCAGCGCGACGACCTGGGGTCGGATCCGGCGGATCTCATCGGCCAGCCTCTGCGGGTCGAGCGGGCGACCCCATTCACCTTCCACCCGGTGGATTTTGCCGCCCAGGCGCTCGGCGACCGCGCAGAGGCGCTCGCCGAAATAGCCCATCACGCCGACCAGGACCGTATCGCCGGGGGCGACGGTGTTGAGCAGCGCGGCTTCCATGCCCGCGCTGCCCGTGCCTGATACCGCCAGCGTGACATGGTTGTGGGTCTGAAAGACGGCGCGCAACTGGTTTTGCAGATCGGCCATCAGTTGCAGCAGCGCCGGGTCGAGATGGCCCAGCGGCGGCAACGCCAGCGCCTGCAACACGGTGGGATCGACCTCGCTGGGGCCGGGACCGAGCAGCAAGCGCTTCGGCGGGTTGGGCAGCACGGGGGTCGTGGGGGTTGCGGTTTGTGTCATGCGGGATCCTCCAATAGCAGGGTGGGCGGAGTGCGGCGCACGCGGCGCCCCCGGCACTCACGCCGTCGAACAGGGACGGCACAGCAGAAAGGGTGCCGCCGCCCGCGGGCGCCCGGAGGCTCAAGCCTCCGGCTACGCGAACAAAGGCCGCCTGCGCGGCCTATTTTATTCGCTCGTGCAGGTGCGCCGGGGATCCCGGTTGCGGGCGCGGGGGCTTTCTGCTATGCTTAGGCTACGCGGATTCGCGCTCCGGTGTCCCGGCGACCGGGCGGCGGACCTCAGAAGGAAGGGGATCAACTTATGGCCGCACTGGCCGATGAACTTCGCGAACATGCCACCGCGATACTCGATGAATTGATGCACCGCGCTCCGCAGGAGTTGAAGGGCACCCTGTACGACGAAATGAACAAGCAGAAAATCCTCCGCGCGCGCTACGCGAACGTGCTGGAGGTCATCACCGATTATGTGCAGACGCAGGATGTGGCCCTGTTCCGCCAGCATCATATTATCATCTTCATGCAGCGCTACTATCTCGACATCGACGCCGGGAACCCGCTCACGCCCCGCTTGATCAACTGGCGCACGCGGGAAATCGAGCGCTCGGTCAATATGTATCTGGAGGTGCTCAAGCAGTTCACCTCGCCGAAGTACCATACCCAGTTAGAGACGATCTTCGGCTCCGTGCGCCTGCTGATCCACCAGATGGGCACCTTCTTGCTCGTGAACATCGATAAGCTCAAAGACCGCATCCCGCGCGTGAAGATGGCCGGGATCGAATACGGACCCGACAGCTCGTTCGATATCGATCCGCAACACTGGCCGCGCGTCGGCAGCCAGACCTGATCTCAGGCGACACGCGGTAACAAGCAAACGGCCGGACCCGAGGGTCCGGCCGTTGCCGTTGGCGCCGCCGCCGGTTGGTCCGGCGGCGCGGTGGGCGGGCACCATGTGATCAGGGATCGCCGGCGCCCGTGGTGCCGCGGGTGGGGGCCCAGGGGCGGCACACAGAGCGCCATCCCTGGGCCGGGGGTTACGGGTTCTTGCCGGCAGCCGGCGCAGCGGGGGCGCAGGCGTTCGGGAAGAACGTCTGGGAGGCCACCTTGCTCACCTGGCCGCGGGTGATGTTGTTGAAAGGCCGGTAGTAGAGACCGGGGCACGGCTCGCCCGCGCCACCGCAGTTGTAGCCATTGATCACGCCGTGCAGCGACAGCCGCTCGATGAACACGTAGAACGGATTGGCGGCAGGCACATCGCGGAACGTCTGGCCGCTGGGCGTCTCATTGTAGCCGGCCGCGTTGGCATCGATCTTGGCGAGTTGGCCGCGCGTCACCGGTAGTTCCCAGCGGAAGCAGGGGATGCCGGTCGGGCAGTTGGCCGCCGTGTTGTAGCCGCTGATCGCCCCGGTCGCCACCAACCGCTCGATGTAGACATAGAACGGGTTGCTGGCGGGCACGTCGGTGAACGT
>CBJNAR010000794.1:0-2770 GCA_966434075.1 uncultured bacterium | reverse complement strand
CGTAGCGATACTCGGGATTCTCGTTCCAGGTTGCCGCGTCGGCGCGCACATCGCGCATACCGCTGCTGTTGAGGATCTCGCGCACTTGCGCTTCCTGCTGCGGCTCGGCGTCCACGGTGACGAGCACACCGCCGCGCTCGACGCCCGCCTGATACAACTGGGCCTCTTCTTCGGGCACGCCCGCGCCCACCAGGGCGCCGATCAGGCCGCCGGTGGCCGCGCCGATGCCGGCGCCCAGCAGCGTCGCCGCCAGCGGGCCGGCGGCCACGAGCGGGCCGATGCCCGGAATCGCCAGGGCGCCGATGCCGACCAGCAGGCCGGCCAGACCGCCCAGAATGCCGCCGCCGACCGCGCCGGTCGCTACGCCGGTGCCGACTTCGCTTTCTTCGGCCACGGCGGCCGCTTCGCTACGGTCACGCATCGCCAGCGAGATATGCTCCGAAGGGATTCCCGCCGCGCGCAGTTGCTCGATAGCCCCCTGCGCCTGCGTACTGTTGTCGAACAAACCAACTACTGTAGCCATGGTATCCTCCTTGATAAATGGGTATTGAAGCAGGCCGGTGCCATCGCTTCAGGCCACCTACCGCGCAGTCCGCATACTGTGCTTCAACCCACGGCTCGGGCCAAGGTCGCGCCCTACCCGAACCAATGCGCCCACCGCAAAGCGGCAGCTAGTCGAGCCGATGAGACAAGCCCTGTACACGCTGGTATCTCGTGCGTGAAGCAGACTGAGCAGTTCAATTGCGACCGATGGCTTCCGGTCGAGTATGCCTCCAGGCTCAGCGATACTAAAAGCAATATGCATACCACATCGGGCGCGCCACCCCGACCCTCAAGGGTCGGGCTACCCTTACGAAGCCCGCCTGCGCGGGCTGGGGATCGGCGGGGCGGCAGCATCCGGGTGGGGCGGCAGGCGCGATTTATCGCGCCGCTACGAACCAGGGAGAGATCCGGACTCCGTTCCATCACACACGCATAGGCCGCGCAGGCGGCCTTCGTAACTGTTGCCCGCCCGTTCACGGGCCGGGCGATCCCCCCGCAGCGGTGCGTCGGCGTTGACAGGCAGCAGGGGATGGTGCTATACTGAGGAGGCTCGTTTACAATTGCATCGTGCAACATAGTGGCGCCCTACGCCCGGATGCGTGGGGCCGTTGTTGGGGGAAGCCGGTGTGAGACCGGCGCTGTGCCGCAACTGTAAGCCGCCCGATCCATGCCGGGCGGCGAGCCAGGATACCCACCACTGTGGTTGCTCCACATCCTTCGCGCGAAAGGGGGTGGGAGCCTGGCCGCCACACGGCCGGTTGTATCCTATCGAATCACATCGGACCCTCTTCCTGGTGAAGAGGGTTTTTTGTTGCCCCGGAACCATCGCCGGGCAATTGTCATTCTGAGCGCAGCGAAGAATCTCGTCTTGTATGCCAAACGCCGAGACTCTTCGCTCCGCTCAGAGTGACAAGTACGCTGAGCAATTGTCATTCTGAGCGCAGCGAAGAATCTCCGTCTCCTGGGGTTCCAAGCCGAGACTCTTCGCTCCGTTCAGAGTGACAAGCCCCCACCTGTCATTCTGAGCGCAGCGAAGAATCTCCGTCTCCTGGGGTTCCAAGCCGAGACTCTTCGCTCCGCTCAGAGTGACAGCGTTCTAACAGGTCATATGGGAGGAGTAGACATGAATCGCAACACACACAAGGGGCCGCGCGGGGCGGCCCTGATCCTGGGGCTGGTGGCGCTGCTGGCCGCCGTGGTCCCGGCGGCGCCCGCCGCGCGGGCCGCGGGCGCCTATGACGGCGCCGTGCAGAAGGCGGCAAGCTGGGTGGCCGGGCAGCAACAGGCCACCGGCGCGTATCCGGGCTTCGGCGTCGGCTCGACGGCGGACGCGGTGATCGCGCTCGTGGCGGCGGGGCGCAGCAACCCCAGCAGCGCCGGCACCAAGAGCGCGCTCGACTACCTGGCCGGGCAGGCCGCCGGCTATGCCAAGACGCCCGGCGCGGCGGCCAAGCTGATCCTGGCCTTCGACGCCGCCACCGGCGCCACTGCCGATATGCACCAGGTGGGCGGCGTGGACCTGGAGCAGGTGATCACGGGCGGCTATGATGCCGCGACGGGCCAGTACGGCAAGGACGTGACGGGGCACGCGCTGTCCATCCTGGCCCTGACCGACCTGGGCCGCCCGCTGGGTGCCAAGGCGCTCGACTGGCTGCGCCAAAGCCAGGGCAGCGAGGGCTCAACCGGGCCGGGCAGCGCCGACACCAACACCACCGGGCTGGCCTTACAGGCGCTGGCTGCCGCCGGAGCCAAAAGCGACCCGGTGGTGCCGAAGGCGCTGGCCTACCTGCACGCCCAGCAGAACAGCGACGGCGGGTTCGCCTACCAGAAGGGTCCGGACGCGGCCAGCGACAGCAACTCCACCGGCATGGTGGTCATGGGGCTGATCGCCGTGGGCGAGGACCCGGCGGCGTGGCAACAGGGCGGGGCGGGCCCGCTCGATTTCCTGGCCGGCCTGCAAAACCCCGGCGGCGCGTTGCGCTACCAGGCCGCCCAGGCTGAGGATAACGGCGGGGCGACCTACCAGGCGATCCCGGCGCTGGCCGGGCTGGCGCTGCCGCTGCCGCACACGCTCGCCAACGGCACGGCGCCGGTTATCGCGCCCGCGCCCGGCATGCCGACGACCGGCAACGGGCCCGACCCGGCCATCCCGACCGGGCTGCTGCTGGCCGGGTTGGTGCTCGTGCTGAGCGGGCGGCGGCTGGCCGCGCGCCGCGCGGAGGACTGA
>CBJNAR010000793.1:0-2770 GCA_966434075.1 uncultured bacterium | reverse complement strand
CGTGGCTGCCCCTGCTGGGCCTGGGCGTCTACACGGCCCTGTTCAGCGCCCTGGCCGTGCGCCTGTTCCGCTGGGAGTCGTGACCGGTGGCTAACCCAACCCCCCTGCCAAACGAGTGCTGAGTGCTGAGTGACGATGAAAGACGGCGCGGGAAAGGGAGAATTGCTTCTGTGAATGATAGTCACTCCCCTCCTCGCGGCGGGGCGGGGGGAGAGGTTGGGCGGGCGGCATCGGGGCGCGCGAACAACCTAACCCCCCTACCCCCCTTCCCGCTGCGGGAAGGAGGGAATCGCCAGCGAGAGAGAAAATCACGCCCCGCCGCGGGGCGGGGCGGGGGGGAGAGGTGGCCGCCCTCACCCCGGTGCTACCCGCACCGGCGCCGGGGGCCGTTGACACGCGCGGCGGGGCATGGTAGCATCGGCGCGGACGGGGCACACGGAAGGGAGGGACGGCGATGGGCCGGCTGTTTGCGGTGCTGGCCGGGTGCGATTATGCGGGGTCGCGGCTGGACCTGCCGGGGCTGCGCGGCGCGGAGGCCGATGCGCGGCAGTTCGCGGCGCTGCTGGCCGCCGCCGATCTGCCCGAGCATACCCTGGCCGAGGTGGTGGTGCTGCTGGGGGCGCGGGCCACGCGGGCGCGCATCCGGGCCGCCCTGCGCGCCTGCCTGGCCGCCCAGGCGGCGGACGACACGCTGCTGTGCTATTTCGCGGGCCACGGCGCCCAGCAGGCCGACGGCCTGGTCCTCTACGCCTACGACGCCCGCTATCCCGCCACGCGGCTGCTCGCCGACTGCGGCCAGGACCCCGCGCCGCTTGCCTTCGTGCTCGATACCTGCCACGCCGGAGCCATCGCCCTGTCCCAGTCCACGGCGCGCGCCCGGCTCATGACCGAGTTCCGGCTGGGGCAGGTGCAGTTCCTGTGCAGCGCCGCCGCCGGGCAGACGGCGCACGAACGGGCCGACCACGGCGTGTTCACGCAGACACTGCTGGCCGCGCTCGCTGTGCCCCGCGAGCCGTCGCTATGGACGCTGCCGCTGCCCCTCGACCGCTGGTGCACCGTCCTGCCGCCCGACCTGCTGGCCGAGATGGACTACTCGCCCGACGCCACCGCGACGGTGCTCAGCGCCGCCCGCGGCGCCGCCGTCGTCCCCGACATCCCCGGCGCGGCGACCAGCGGGCAACAGAACTGGACCGCGCCCGCGGCGGGATCCGGCGCCTGACGCCGCCGGCGCCAGGCTCACCCCGGCGCGCTACCCTGCCGCTTCAGCCCGCAGACGCCCACCGCGCCGGGGCCGACCGATGTGCCCAGCACCGCGCCCATGGGCGTGACCGGGATGGGACGCGGCACGGGCAGCGGCTCCAGCAGCGCCAGCAGGGTCTGAGCGGCCTGGGGATCCGCGGCGTGGATTACGCCCACGCGCTCGAGGGGGCCTGCCGCCGCGGTCAGCGTCCCCAACCGCTCCAGCAGCTTGTGTTCCGTGCGCACCCGCTCCAGCACGAACACCTCGCCGGTGGGCCGCACCGAGACAATCGGTTTAATGTTCAGCAGCGTGCCCACCGTGCCGGGGATCAGGCCGATGCGACCCTTGCGGATCAGGTATTCCAGCGTCGCCACACCGCCGTAGAGGAAGCTGCGCCCGGCAGCGTCTTCCGCCGCCGCCGCCACCTCGGCCAGGCCCAGGCCGCGCGCCGCCGCTTCCGCCGCCGCGAGTACCACCCACCCCTGCGCCAGCGTGCCGGTCCGCGAGTCGACGACGCGCACCCGGTCGGGCGGCACGCCCTCGCTCCGCGTGGCGAACGTCGCCGCGCCGACGATCCCGCTCAGCACGGCGGCGAGATGCACGCTCACCACGTCGTAGCCCGCGCCGGTGAGCCGGCGATAGGCCTGCGCGAAAACCTCGGGCGCGGGAAACGCCGTGCTGGCGCCGCCGCGCGCCTTGGCGGCCCGCTGGTAGAGCTCCTCATTATTGAGATCCACCCCCTCGCGGTACTCTTGCCCCTCGATCATAATGAGGAGCGGGATCACGCTGATGTCGAAATCACGGATCAGGGCGGGGGGCAGGTCCGCCGCGCTGTCGGTGACGATCTTCACGGGTCGCGCTTGCATGCTCATGGCTACCTCATGCCGGCTCCACTGCTGCTGTGCGCCGGCGAACGCACGGGCCTACCTCCCGCGCCGCATCCTCTCAGCGCCGTCGAATTCACCGCGAAGAAACGAAGGTCACGCAGAACACAACTTATATAAATACTCTTCGCGTGCTTCGTTCCTTCGTGGTGCAATCAGCCGCCTGCCGTATCACGCAGGCCGGCACTCTAATATTATCCGGATCGGGCCAAAACGGAAAGAGCGGTGCTATAATGATCGCAAGCCTGATCGCGCAACTTTCGCATCCGGTGCATGAGTCAGGCGACGCCGCGGCCAGCCATAGGAGTTTGAGCATGCAAACCTATGCCCAACCGCAGAAGCCGGCGCAAACGCAGGTGTCCTCCAGTTTCGCGCCGCCGGGCTTGGCCCCGCGGTGGCCGGATCTGCGCCGGCCACTCCCCGGCCCCCTCACGCGGCTGCCGGAGCCCCAGGTGCAACGTTGCGGGGCCGGGGGGGCGTGCGCCTGCGGGGACGGGGCCGCACGAGCGGACCACGAGGAGGAGCGCCTGCACACCAAGCGCGACCCGGCGGGCGGCCCCGGCGAGTCCACGGTGCCGCCGGTGGTCCACGAAGTGCTGCGCGCGCCCGGCCAGCCGCTCGACCCGGCGGCGCGAACCTTCATGGA
>CBJNAR010000792.1:0-2773 GCA_966434075.1 uncultured bacterium | reverse complement strand
CCAGCAGGTGCAACGCCACGCTCAGATTGACCGCGCTGGTCGTCTTGCCCACCCCGCCCTTCTGGTTGGCGATAGCGATAACTTTTGCGCTCATGATCCCCTCTCCTCTGCTGCTCTTGCCGTTGCAACGATCCTTTCCACTGTTCTAGCATAGATCCACAACCGCTGTCAAGCCAATCCGCCCCCCAATCGCCCGTCGATCCCCGTAGATCGCATCCACGGGCGTAGCGGCGCGATTCATCGCGCCCGGCCCCGCTGAAACCACACATCATCCGAACCGTTCGGATGCTACGCGCCACGCGCACACTCATTACGGGCCGCAGCCTTGTCACTCTGAACGCAGCGAAGCGTCTCGTCGCCACCCCGAACAAGACGGAGATTCTTCGCTGCGCTCAGAATGACGGGTTTCTTGCTTGTCACTCTGTGCGTAGCGAAGAGTCGCGTCTCGGCTGGCGGGCTGTGGCCGGCGCCGTGAGGCTTGTCACTCTGAGCGCAGCGCAGAGTCTCGTCTCCATGGAGAGGCATGCCATCGCGCCCTCTGAAAGCCTTGTCACTCTGAGCGCAGCGAAGAGTCTCGCCGCAGCAGGCACCGCCGCGATCTCACAACGCTTCGATCACGCGAAATACCGATGCAGCAAGAGGCCGCCGCGATGCCGGTGTAGGGGCGGGTTTCAAACCCGCCGTGCCGCCTCACGCGCCCAGCCCACCGTAAGCCCCGATGCCGTGCCCCGCCGCGACGGAGATTCTTCGCTCCGCTCAGAATGACTGAATCAGCAATACAACAGAAAACCGATGCACACTGTTCTTGCAGACGAACACTGCAAC
This sequence comes from uncultured bacterium, assembly GCA_966434075.1. Taxonomy (GTDB): domain Bacteria; phylum Chloroflexota; class Chloroflexia; order QHBQ01; family JAICKM01; genus JAICKM01. The sequence continues at coordinate 1,948 of CBJNAR010000792.1, read as the reverse complement.
CCACAAACGGTAATATGCTCCAAATTGCAGGCCGCGTGAGATAACATCCGAACCGTTCGGATGGACGGCCACAAGTAGCATGCATAACCCGTCGCACAGCGCCACCCATCGCACAGGACATAGCAGGGGAGGGGACCCATCCCGACTCACTCGGATCGTCCATCCTCCAACGAACCTCGGCGACCTCGGCGCCTCTGCGGTGCAAACACACGGCGCCGCAGCCGGGTTTGACACCCCCGCGCGCGTGGCTTATACTGAGCGAGACGAAACCCACCATGCGCGAGACCGGGGTGCCGGCCCGGTCGCCATTCCCAGCGACGAGAGATACCCATGCCCAGAGCAACCGCGACGAGTGGCCTCTCCTTCACCCAGGCGTGCGAACGGCTGGCCCTGGCCCCCGCCGACCTCGTGGCCCTGCGCGACCAGGGCCTGGTGGCCTGCGAGTACCAGCACGGGCGCCAGGTCTATCCGCAGCCCGCGCTCGATCTCAGCGCGCAACTGCTGGCGCTCGGCGCCCCGCGCGGCTGGCAGCCCGCCACGCTGGCCTGGTACGCCGACCTGACCTTCCCCGCCGAAGTGGGCCGGGCCATCTTGCTGCCCACGACTAGCTCGGAGTCGCCGGCCCCGCTGCTCGCCACAAGCTGGCTGCAAACGCCCTACGCCGCCGCCGTGCTGCGCGACCTTCAGGGCCGCCCGACCGAGATCGCCGAACTGATCATTCCATTGTTGCGCAGCCTCGTCGCCGTGGCGCTGGGCGAGGGCCAGTTCTGGCCCGACCGCGCCGCGCTCGACCGGGCCGCGCTGGCGCCGATCATCGCCGATTTCGAAGCCGCCGGCACGCCGATCATGGGGCAGGGGGCTGCCATCGCCCGCGACGCCGCGCACATCTTCATGGGCATGATGCTCGCCTTCACCACCATCGCCCCGCCCATCAGCGACGAACTGCGCCAACTGGTCCACAGCACCCAGACCCGCATCCAGGGCCAACCGCCGCCCGAACCGGCGGTGCCCGTCGAGGAGCAACTGGCGATCACCCAGGAAGCGCTGATCGCCGTCGACAAGCTCTACGCGGCCAAGGCCACCGAGATCCACACGCCGCCGTCGGCCTGGGACCTGCAAACCGGCGTCATCAGCGCGCAAAAGCGCACCGTGACCCTGCAGATGCAGCTCCCGCTGGACTACCCGCAGGACACCATCGACAACATCATCGACCTCATCCGCCCGTATGTCGGTGCCTATGGCGCGCGGGTGGTGCACCTGCTCTATGAGATCGCCAACGACGCGCCCTACTGGCGCAACCCGCTGATCACCATCGACAGCAACGAACTGCTCGACCGTCTGGGCGCCAAGCGCGACACGCGCGGCATCCACCGCTCGAAGAACCGCGAACTGCTGCGCAACGTCCTGAACGCGGCCCACGGCCTGGAGATCGTCGGCGAATTCACCACCTGGGAAGACGGGCGCCCGGTGCGCAAGGCCATGCGCAAAACCGTGCTCTCGCTCATCGGCGCCACCTTCGACGCCGACGAGACCCACAGCCTGTCCACTGAAGAGTTGTTCGAGCGCGGGCTGCCCAAGTCGATGCAGATCCGGCTCAACTTCTACGAAGGGGTGCGCCGCCCCGACGGGCGCCTGGGCAACCAGTATGTGCTCATGCCGCGCCTGCAAGACCCCAAGACCCTGCCCAAGGCCAACTACGCCGCCACCCACGAGCTATTGCGCGCCTACCTGCTGTTCCGCTACCGCCAGACCGGCATGAAGAGCCGCACGCTCACTGTCACCCGGCAAACGGCCCTGGAGAAGACCAATATCCGCAACAAGAACGCGCGCATGGCGACGCTGACCCTGCGCAAGGCGCTCGACCGCCTCGTGACGGACGGCACGCTGGAGTCGTTCACGGCGGTGCTCCCCGCCAGACCGCACGAGAGCTTCGAGGTTGTGCTGGCCG
>CBJNAR010000791.1:0-2787 GCA_966434075.1 uncultured bacterium | reverse complement strand
TCCTGCCGACACCGATGGCATCGCACCCGTCAACGACACGGCCTGGTTCGAGGACGACCTGGTGAACCAGCTCAAGCACTGGGTCAAGACCGTCTTCGGCGAAACGCACTACAGCGAGAACCTGCGCTACCTGGCCTCCGTGCTCCACACGGCGTCGGGCCCGGCCACCGCCGCCATCGACCCGGCCACCATGCAGAACTGGCGCGGCCTGTTCGCCCGCCTGCTGGCCGATACCCCGCCCGCCACCGTCCTCACAGGCATCGCCACCGTCCTATCACTGGTGCTCGTCTGCTGGATATGGTTGCGCGCGGAGCGCCCCTCAGCAGCCGGGCCGGCAGCCGCCACAGCGTGGGACCGGCGATGGGCGATCACCCTGCTGGTGGCCCTGCTGGTCAATCCCCACCTCCAGCCGCACGACCTGGCCCTGGCCCTGGTGCCGGGCTGGATCCTGGTAGCCCACCTGGCCCCGATCCGCGGGTGGGTGGGTTGGCTCTGGGCGGGATGGGTGGCCGGCTTCGTCGCCATGCTCTACAATACCTTCCCGCCGGGCCCCGCCGTGCTCTGGCTGATCGTGACGGTCGCGCTCCTGGTCCGGCACACCCTCCAGCAGCCCACCTCGACTCCCACATCCGACCTACCACAAGCGCTGTCCGCCCTGCCCACCGACAGCCGGTCGCCGCGCTAACCGGCTACCACAGGCTGAGATTCTAACACAAGTCCAACGCAAACCGGCCCGGCCAAGATTGACAATAGTCTTATCAAGTCAGTATAATTTACTCAAAGCTGATTATGCTGATCCATAAAACGACAGCCGGCTAACCGGAAAAAAGGAAGCGAAGCTGTGCAAGTTAAAGACTATTACAAAACGTTGGGCGTGGCGCGCGAGGCCACGGACAAGGAGATCCGTTCCGCGTACCGCAAGCTGGCGCGCAAGTATCACCCCGACGTAAATCCGAATAATAAAGAGGCCGAAGCCAAATTCAAGGACATCAACGAAGCCTACGAGGTACTCAGCGACGCCGAGAAGCGCAAGAAGTACGACAAGTTCGGGGCCGACTGGGAGCAGTTCGAGAAAATGGGCGGAGCACCCACCGACTTCGACTTCAGCCGCTACGGCGCGCCGGGCGGCGGGCGCGTCTACACCGGCGCGGCCCCCGGCGGCGAAGGCTTCAGCGACTTCTTCGAGTCGCTGTTCGGCGGCATGGGTGCCCGCGGCGGCGTGGGCCGCGACCCGTTCGGCGGCATCGGCGGCATCGGCGGCTTTGGCCGGGCCGTGCCGCGCCGCGGCGAGGACTTCGAGCATCCCATCGAGGTGACGCTCGAAGAAGCCTTCAACGGCACCAGCCGCCGCCTGCAAATGCAGACGGAAGACAACTGCCCCACCTGCGGCGGCACGGGCATGGTAAACAACCGGCCCTGCCCCACCTGCGGCGGCAGCGGCGTCGTGGCGCGCATGAAGACCATCGAGGTCAACATCCCGGCGGGCGTGCATACCGGCTCGCGTGTGCGCGTGCGCGGCGAGGGCGGTCCCGGCTCGGAAGGCCAGCCCCGCGGCGACCTGTTCCTGATCGTCACCGTGGTGCCGCACCCGCGCTTCGAGCGCAAGGGCGACGACCTGAGCGAGGCGGTGGCCGTGCCCCTGTATACGATGGTGCTGGGCGGCGAAGCCCGCGTGCCCACGTTGAAGGGCACCAACCTGGCGCTGAATATCCCGGCGGGCACCGCCAACGGCCGCACCTTCCGGCTCAAGGGCCAGGGCATGCCCCACCTGGGCAACCCGCAACAGCGCGGCGACCTGCTGGTGAAGGCCGAGGTCGAGTTGCCCAAGCAGCTCAGCGGCGAGGAAAGACAACTATTCGAAGAGTTGCAACGTATACATAAGGAGGCCGGATGATGAGCGAATTCGGCCACAACGACGAGCCGCGCTACGTGATCAGCGTCGCGGCGCAATTGCTTCAGGTTCACCCACAGACCCTGCGCCTCTATGAACGGGAAGGTCTGATCGAGCCGGGCCGCAGCCGCGGCCGCATCCGGCTCTATTCGGACCGCGACATCGAGCGCCTGCGCATGATGCAACGCCTGACCAACGACCTGGGCGTGAATCTTGCGGGGGCCGAGGTAATCCTGAATATGCGCGAGGTCATTCTCGACCTCCAGCAACAACTCGCCGAGATCCGGCGGGAATTAGATATTGACATTTAGGGTATACTGGCCCTGAGTAGCCCATCACGAGGGGCCGGGTATACTAGGTAAGGGAAACAACGCATGCCAAGCAATGGGTTTACGGAGCGGGCGCAGGAAGCGCTGCGCAACGCCCAGGAAATCGTGCAGCAAAAGCGGCACAGCCAGTTGGATGTCGAACACATTTTGCTGGCCCTGCTCAAGCCGCGCGATGGCCTGATCTCGAAGATTATCGAAAAGCTGAACGGCGACCCGCGGGCGCTGGCCCGCCGGCTCGACGACCAGTTGAACACCAGCCCGCGGCTCTATTCGAGCTACAGCGGCCTGGCGCAGATCCACATCAGCATGCGCGCGCAGCGCGTGGTCAGCGCCGCCGCCGAAGAGGCCGCCAAGCTGAACGATGAATATATCGGCGTGGAGCACCTGTTCCTCGCCATCACCGCCGAGCGCGGCGGCACCGCCGCCCGCCTGCTGAGCGAGATCAACATCGACCAGGCGAGCGTCTATACCGCCCTGCAGGAGATCCGCGGCAACGCCCGCATCACCGATCCCGGCGCGGATGGCCGCTACCAGGCGCTGGAGCGCTATAGCCACGACCTGACCCGC
>CBJNAR010000790.1:0-2796 GCA_966434075.1 uncultured bacterium | reverse complement strand
GCCCCGGATACCTGCCGGCCCTTCTCGAAGGATCGGCTCGGCATGGTGCTGGGCAGCAGCGGCCCGCAGCAGGCGCACCCCTGCCGCCAGGCCCCCCCACCCCGCGCCCGGTCCGGTCTCACGCATTACGGGCGGGATCAATCAGCCGGGCCAGTTCGTTGTTCGGCGGCCCGCCGAGCGCGCCGATCTGCGCGGCGTCGTACCCGGCCTCCTGCAACGGCGTGATGATATCGGCGCGCAGGTCGGGCACGAACGAGCAGAGCACGCGGGCCTCGGCGCTCTCGATCTCGTAGTCGCGCACGGCGGACGGGATGAACAGCGTCTGCCCGGCGCTGACGGGCACCGCGCCGCCGGAGTAGCGCACGACCCCCTCGCCCGCCTGACAGAACAGCACATGGAAGCTGTGGCCCATGGTGTCGAGTTCCATCCCGCCCTGGACGGCCAGCAGTTGGTAGGCGAAGTAGCGGCAGGCGCAGAGGTAGGTGATCGCGCCGCCCTTGACATCCACTTTGAGGCCCTGGCTGGGGCCGAAGCCCGGCGGCCCCGGATGCATCACGGCCAGCGACTTGTCGATGTGCAACTCGCGCGGGCGGCCCCAGTCGTACAGGCGGTAGGTGGTGTCCGAGTTCTCCTGGATCTCGCCCAGCAGCAGCCCGCCGCCGATGGCGTGGACCGTGCCCGCCGGGACCAGGAAGGTCTCCCCGGCCTGCAAGGGCACCTTGCGCAGCAGGTTGACGATGCTGCCGTCGCTCAGGCCCGCGCGCACCTCGTCGGGCGTGACCGGGCGGTTGAAGCCGTGGATCACGTAGGCGTCCGGCTGCGCGTCGATGACGTACCAGGCTTCGGTCTTGCCGAAGTCCACCTTCTCCACGTTGCGCGCGTAGAGATCGTCGGGGTGGACCTGGATCGAGAGCAGGTCGTTGGCGTCGAGGATCTTGAACAGCAGCGGTAGATCCTGCCGCCCGCTCGCCAGCACGACCGATCCCAGCATGCCGTGCGGATTGGCGGCGATGAGCGCGCCGAGCGTCTGCCCGGTCAGCGGGCCGTTCACCACGTGGTTGTCGTTGCCCATGCTCCAGCTTTCGCCCACCGGGCCCTCCGGCAGTTGGGCGTGCAGTACCTCGGCCAGCCGCCGCCCGCCCCAGACGCGGCCATGGAACTCGGGCTGCAACAGGAAGGGATACGGCTCGGGCACGCCGTGCGCGGGATGGCCGGCAGGGTTGGACGTTGGCATCGCGTGTGTACCTCCTCAGAGCGGCTAGCGGCATCGAATCCCGGCGGCGTCACGCCGGGCGCTTATTGCACTTCGGGCGGCCCGTCGATGGGGCCGGGCGCCTTGCGCATCACGGCGAACAACTCGCGCCCCGCCCGTGACGGCACCGAATGCTGGGCGATCTCCAGCCGCAGGATCTCCAGGCGCGGCGCGAACCGGCGGCGCACCGCGTCCAGCGTAGTCGCATACGGCGGGCCACCGGGGCGCCCGTGGGCGAAGAAGATCGCCAGGTAAAGGCCACCAGGGTGTAGCAGGCGGGGAATTAGCGCGGCGTATTCCTCGTTCAGCCGGGGGTCGATGGCGGCGAAGCAGGTGTGCTCCAGCACGTAATCAAACGCCTCGCGGTAGGACGGCGGCAGGGCAAAGATATCGCGCTGCTCGAAGCGCGCTCTTTCGCTCAGGCCGCGCGCTTCCGCTGCCGCTGTGGCGTCCGCCACCGCCGAGGGCGCGAAGTCGATGCCCAGCACGGCGAAGCCATGCGCGGCGAAGAGCAGCGCGTCATGCCCGCGCCCGCTGCCGAGGACGAGCATCCGCCCCGGCGGCGGCGCGTCGGGCCCGGCCAGCAGATCGACGAAGCTCGGGGCCGGGCCACCCAGGTCCCAGCCGGTGTTGCCCTGCTGATATAGTTCTTCCCAGTGTTCGGACCGGTCCGCGCCCGCGTAGCGCCCTGGATTGGGTTGGTCTGTCATTATGCCTCCAGTGAAAATGAAGCATGACGGCTGCGATAAACGATCCTCTGTTGTGTAGCCGCGCGATTTATCGCGCCGTACTCGGTTATCGGCAGCGTGCCGGTCGCGCAACCGAGGCTCTTCGCTGCGCTCAGAGCGACATGCCCCCTGCGATAAACGAGACGAGACTCTTCGCTGCGCTCAGAGTGACATGTCCCCTGAAGCCGGGCCGCCGGCGGCTCACGCGGCGGGCAGCGCGGCCCAGGCGGCGTCTACCTGGGCCAGCAGGGCCTCGCGGGTGCCGCTGTTGTCGAAGACGAGGTCGGCGCGGGCGACTTTGGCGGCTTGCGGGGCCTGGGCGTTGACGCGCAGCCGGGCTTCGTCCTCAGTGAGGCCGCGCGTGGCGACCAGGCGGGCCACCTGCTGCTCCGGCAGGCAGGTCACGACCCAGACGCGGCGGCAGTAGTCGACCAGCGGGCCGTCGAGCAGGCCGATGGCGTCGACCACGACCACGCGCTGCGGCAGGGCGGCGATGCGGCGCACGATCTCGTCGCGGACCAGGGGCCGGACCAGGCCCTCCAGGCGGTGCAGGGCGGCGGGGTCGGCGAAGACCCGGTTGCCCAGGGCGCGGCGGTCGATCTCGCCGTCGGGCTGCACGATGTCCGGGCCGAAAGCCTCGACCATGGGGCCGTAGGCCGGGGCGCCGCGCCGCTGCAACTCGCGCGTCACCACGTCGGCGTCGATCACCCCGGCGCCCAGAGCGGCCAGGCGGGTCAGCACCGTGCTTTTGCCGCAGGCGATGTTGCCGGTCAGCCCGATGATGAACTTGTCGCCTAGCTGGCTAGCTTCTCCCAT
>CBJNAR010000789.1:0-2799 GCA_966434075.1 uncultured bacterium | reverse complement strand
CGGAATTGTCCCCCATGCGCCACCTTGGCGAAACCGGCCCCCCCCCCCCCGGCAGCGCCGCCGTCCGCTAAGCGTCGAAAAGCAGAAACGCCCAGGTCCAGAGCGCTTGCGCGAACTCTGGACCTGGGCACACCAAACCAGCAGCAGACACCATTCAGGAAAGGAGGCCGGCAATGAAGATGCTTATCGTGGCGGAAGAACGCGTACTGATCGAGGCGCTGACCATTGGACTGGCGTACGAGTGGCCCGACGTGCGGGTCCTCACCGCCACCGACGGCGCCGCGGGGCTGCGGCAGTTCATCCAGGAAGCGCCTGACCTGACTCTGCTGGACCTCCACCTGCGCGACAACGGCGGCTGGACCTTGCTGCGGCAGATCCGCGAAGTCTCGCGGGCGCCGGTGATTGTCCTGGCGGGGCGCGGGGCCGAACTGGAGGAAGTCAAACGGCAGGGCCTGGAACCCGATGAGTACCTGGTGACGCCATTCAGCCACAACCAGTTGTTCACGCGCATCAGCGCGGCGCTGCGCGGTGTGGCCGAGGCGCGGCCTGCGGCCCCCACGGCGGCCCCCGTGAGCGAGCCACCCGCCGGCGCCCACCTGCGAACCATGGCGGCGCGGCAGACGCCGAAGGCGCCGGCCCGCCGCCGGGCCGCACACCTGCAACACCTGGCACCCCGGCACGGTTAGCCCAAGCGGACCGTGCCTTTCCCCGGTCTCGCCTCGCACTGATCCCCGTGGCAGCGAACCCGTCTTCCGCCCTGGAGACGGGTTCGCGGTATCTTCCGGCATCCCCTTGGGGAACCATCCCACGCCGCCCGGCAACGGGCCGGAGCCACGGCCCCGGCGGCGCGCCGTTCAAGGCGCGCATAGGACCAATTTGCTATTTACACCGGGACACACTCGTGCTATCATAAGCACGCCCGTCCGGTTGCTTGCTGCCCCCGCTGCCCCAGGAGGCGCCGTCCTATGTCCGTCCGCGCTCCGTCCGAATCCGCTATGTCGACCGTCGAGGAACAGATTTGCCCGCAGTGTGGCGGGGCCTATCCCGTGCAGGCGGGCTTCGTGCCCTGGTGCGACCGCTGTGGCTGGGGCCTCAAGCCGCCCGCGCTCCCGCGCGCCCGGTCGCCTTTCGCCAAGCTCTATGTCGAAGCCGGGCGGCGGGCGGGCGGAACCCTCCTGGCTGAGATGCGCCGCGGGCCGGTGGGCCGGCCCCGCCTCACTCCGGCCCTGGCCGCCGCCTTCGCGCTGGCCCTGCTGGTGCATGGCATGACGCTGGGCCTGGTCGGACTGGGCGTGGCCCTGATTGCCGGCGCCTGGGGCTACTGGATTATCGTGGCCGTGGGGCTGCTCTGCCTGGGCCTGGCCTGGGTCATCCGCCCGCGCGCGCCCCGCCTGGACACCGAGGACCGCGAAGGGCGGGTCACGCGCGCCGGCTTTCCCGCCCTCTTCGCGCTCACCGACCGCGTCGCGGCGGCCCTGGGCGCGCGCCCGGTGGAGACCATCGTCGTCACCAGCGACTTCAACGCGGCCTACGGCGCGTTCGGGTGGCGCCGCCGGCCGGTGCTGTTCATCGGCCTGCCCCTGTTCTCCATCCTCGACGACGCTGAGCGCGTGAGCCTGCTGGGCCATGAACTCGCCCACGGCGTGAACGGCGACCCCACGCGCGGCTTCGTCGTGGGCACTGCGATCGACTCGCTGACGGGATGGTACCAGATGCTGCATCCGGGCCGCATCGGCGGGGGGATCATCGAAATGTGCAGCCAGTTGATCATGCTGGCGCTGGCGCGGGTGGTGCTCGGCGTGGCCCTGGCCCTGATCTTCCTCCTCAGCCATACGAAGCAACGCGCCGAATACCTGGCCGATGCGCTGGGGGCGCAGGCGGGCGGCACCCCCGCCGTACTGCGGCTGCTGGAAAAGTTGCACCTGGGGCACACCTTCGTCCAGACGCGGCGCCGGGTCGCGCTCGCCGGCGGCGCCGACTTCTTCGCCGAGTGGCGCGGGCAAGCCGCCAGCGTGCCCGCCCGCGAATTGGCGCGCATCCGCCGCGTGCAGTTGCTGGAGGGGTCGCGGCTCGACCACACCCACCCGCCCACGGCCTACCGTGTGGCCGTCCTCGAAGCCCACCCCGTAGCCAGGCCCGCCGTGACGGTCACACCAGAGGAACATGCCGCCCTGGAACGCGAACTCGCCACGGTGCATCCGCTGATCCACACCCGGTTGATCGATCGCGACACCAGCCGCCTCTACGCTTGAGGCGGGCCGGACCGGAGGTGCCCTATGGAGGCCGATCCCGTGACGCTCATCGAACCGACGGTCGCCCTGGCCGCCGCATTCCAGGCCATGGTCGAGGAGTTCCGGCAGGCGGGCGAGGCGAGCTACCAGCGCTACCGCGACCAGATCCGCGCCGATTTCCCCGGCTACGTGCGCTGGACCGAGTCGCTGCGCCTCGCCAACCCGGCCCGCCCGGATCGGGTGCCGGAGAGCGTCTTCTGGCTGGTGCGCGACGGGCACACCGTCCTCGGCAGCAGCCGCCTGCGCTACGGCCTCACGCCGCAAACGGCGCAGGTCGGCGGGCACATCGGCTACGATATCCGCCCCGGCGCCCGCCGCCAGGGCTACGGCACCCGCCTGCTGGCGCTCACCCTGGATCGGGCGCGCGCCGCCGGGTTGGCGCGGGTGCTCATCACCTGCGACACCGCCAACCGCGGCTCGGCCCGCGTGATCGAGAAGAACGGCGGCGTGCTGGAGAACCGGCTGATCGATGCCGCCTCCAGCGCGTAGGTCTCGCGCTACTGGGTCA
>CBJNAR010000788.1:0-2800 GCA_966434075.1 uncultured bacterium | reverse complement strand
ACGACCACGAACCCGGTAGCTGTCGCCCGGACGCAGTCGTCCCGCTAACGGGCGACGGATCAGAACAGGAGAAATGACGATGCAACTTACCCCTCAATCCAACGCGGCACCCCGGCAAACAGGCATCTGGCTCTGGCTGGTGGCCGGGGCGGCAGCGGTCGGCGCGATCACGCTGGCCGGGCTGCCCGCTCTCGCCGGCTCGGTTGCCGGCACGGCGCCGCACGCCTACTGGTATATCTCGCGGGCCTGCGCCTTCGTCGCCTTTGGGCTGCTGTGGCTGTCGATGCTGGCGGGCCTGGGCATCACCAGCCGGCTGGCGCGCTACTGGCCGGGCCTGCCGGGCAGCTTCGAGTTACACCGCTTCACGGCCCTGCTGGGCCTGGGCTTCGCCGCCATGCACGCGCTCGTGCTGCTGGGCGACCCGTACATGAATTACACTCTGGCGCACCTCCTGGTGCCGTTCCTGAGTACCGAGTACCGGCAGGCATGGGTCGGCTTCGGCCAACTGGCGATCTACCTGCTCGCGGTGGTGGCGTTTAGCTTCTATGTCAAGGATCGCCTGGGCATCCACGCCTGGCGGCTGATCCACATGCTGAGCTTCGCGCTGTTCCTGATGACGATCATCCACGGCGTGGCCGGCGGCACGGACAGCGGCAACCTGTGGGCGCAGGCGCTGTACTGGATCGCGGCGCTGAGCGTGCTCGGTCTCTCGGTCTACCGGGTGCCGGCCGTGCGCCGGGGCCGGGCGAAAGCCGACCCGGCGGCGAAGGTCCTGGTCGCCACGGCGGGCCGGGCGCCGGTGCCGCCCGCCGCCCCCGTGACGGGCGCATCCCCGCGCATGGTGCGGGCGGGCGTGCTGGTGCCGAGCGGGACGGCTTACCTGGGGCGGTCGCGCGGGTCGGAGAGACTGGAATAAACGGACGTGCGCCGGACGAAGTATCTGCCCAGAGGGGATCGGCCGGCCTGGCCGGGGTCTCCTCCGGGCTTCGTGTTGGCGACGCGATACGGTGGGTAAATCTCAGCGAATTCTAATTCTTCTCCGCCTTCTTCTAAAGCCGGAGGTCTACACTGGAATTAGCATAGATGTTACGAGCCGGACAGACGACCTGCCCGGCCCATGAAGCAAATCCCGCGAAGTGGGGCGCGCGTTCCGGCCCGAAAGCCCCCTTGCACTTAATCGGCAAGGATCTCCCGCCGCGCGGGGGCGCCATGAACAGCGAAAGGACCAATGAACATGAACGGCCATGATGCCCGCATCGAGATCGTGATCCCGGTGTATAACGAGGCGGCGCAGTTGGCGGCGAGCATCGAGACGTTGCGCGCGTACCTGTTGCTCGAATTGCCCTACCGGTTCCAGATCACCATCGCCGACAACGCCAGCACCGATGCCACCCCGGCGATTGCGCGGGAGCTGGCGGCGCGCTATCCCGAAGTGCAGGTGCTGCGCCTGGAGCAGAAAGGCCGCGGGCGCGCGCTGCGGGCCGCCTGGGGCGCCAGCCGGGCCGATGTCGTCAGCTACATGGATGTCGACCTCTCGACGGGGTTGCCCGCCTTTCTCCCGCTGATCGCGCCGCTGGTCAGCGGCCAGAGCGACCTAGCCATCGGTACGCGGCTTGCGCGGGGGGCCGAAGTCACCCGCTCGCCCAAACGCGAAGCGATCTCCCGCGTGTATAACCTGCTGATCAAGCCGGCTTTCTTCAACCGCTTCAGCGATGCCCAGTGCGGCTTCAAGGCCGCCCGCGCCGACGTGATCAAGCGCCTGCTGCCCCTGATCGAGAACAACGCCTGGTTCTTCGATACGGAGATGCTGCTGCTGGCCGAGCACAACGGCTTGCGCATCGCCGAGGTGCCGGTGCGCTGGATCGAGGACCCCGGCACGTCGGTGCATCTGCGCAGCACCATCGCCGAGGATCTGCGCGGGTTGTGGCGGGTGCGGCGTGCTTTCTGGCGGGGTCAGGGGCGCCTGCCGGCGCCCCGGCGGCTCGATGCCGTGCCCGTGAGCCGGTAGCCTGTCGTTTCCACCGTGGTCGTCATGAACAATTGCGGAGTTTGTTTGAGGGGCACCGTCATTCTGAGCGCAGCGAAGAATCTCCGTCTAGTAGACCAAACGACGAGACTCTTCGCTGCGCTCAGAGTGACAAACGCCTGGGGATAAACGATTGAGTACCAAACGAGGCTGGACATGAGTGTATTTTCGACAAGCGCGCGCCGGGCGCCGCATCCCGGCCCGGTTACGGGAGCCGGGATCGGCGGCCCGCGACCGCGCCCCGCCCTGGCCGTGGCGGCCCATGACGGCGCGGAGATCGGCCTGGGCCGCCGCCTGCGCGACTGGAAGACGCTGGCGGGCTTTGCCCTCAGCGCGGCCATCATCCTGGTCTTTGTGCTGACAGCGCACCTGGATCTGGGCCGGATCTGGGCCACCGTGCGCACCGCCGACGGGCGCTATCTGGCGGCGGCGCTGGCCGTCTATTTCGGCGCCTTTCTGCTGCGCGGGTTGCGCTGGCGGCTGCTGTTGCGCCGGGCCGATCTCGGCGCCGCCATCCGGCTGCCGGCGCTGGGCGGGCTGGTGGAAATGATCTTCCTCTCGTGGTTCGTCAACTGCCTGGTGCCCGCCAAGCTGGGCGACGCCTACCGCGCCTACCTGCTCAAGCAGGACACCGGCGCCGGCATGGACCGAACGCTGGGCACCGTGGTGGGCGAGCGCATGGCCGACGTGCTGGCCCTGGTGGTCCTGCTGCTGGGTAGTGGGCTGCTGATCCTCGGCGACCTGGCCGGCGCCGGGGGCAACCTGCCGCTGACT
>CBJNAR010000787.1:0-2805 GCA_966434075.1 uncultured bacterium | reverse complement strand
GGGCGCCGGCGGCGGCGCGCAGCAGCGGCTGGGCTGACGAACCGGGCGGCGGGAAGCGGACGACGCCCAGCGCCAGGGTTAGCTGCCCGCGGACGCGGCTTGCATACGGCACCGGTAGTTGCTTGACCGCGCGGCGCAGTGGCTCGGCGCGCAGGCGGGTGCTGTCGTGCGTGGCCTGGGGCAGGCCCAGGGTGAACGCCTCCCCGCCATAGCGTGAGGCCATACCGCCGGCGCGAGTCCGGGCGCGCAGGAGTTGCGCCATACGGTTGAGCAACCTGTCGCCGGCGCCGTGGCCGAAAGGGTCGCTGAAGTGCTTGAAGTGGTCCACGGCCCGCATTATAACACCGATCGGCATATCGTTTCGCGCCGTGCGGCGCACCGCGCTCTCCAGCGACTCCGCAAGATAGGGCCGCTTGAACAAGCCGGCCAGCGGATCCCGGATCGCCAGGCCGGCGAGCGTTTCGCACATGCGCAGGTTCGCCATCGCCAGCGAGTTGGGGGCCAGCCACGCTGAGGGCAAGCGATTCCTGGGCGACGAAACCGCCGGGCTGCGTCTCGTCATACTACAGGAAGAGCAGGCCTAAGCGCGGCTGCCCTGAAATACCAGCACGCCAAGCTATTGCGCCGCCGCGCGGGTTTCCCCGGCGGGCGCGTCCCGCTGCGGAGCAGGTGGCATAGACAAGACGATCGCAGCACCAAAGAATACGCGCCATTGCCGGAAAGCGTGATGCTGTTTGCGCGGGCGCACCATCCGCCGACTTTCTTGTTTGTCCACGCATAGATACGAGCAGGAGCGACTTCCACTGTCGGAAGTCGCTCCTGCTTGTGATCGGGGTAGCGAGAGGCGGCTACAACGGGATCCTGGAGGGCCCTCTCTTTAACCGGCCGCTAAGGGTTGGTGGTCGCCAGGTACACGATTTTGCTGATCTGTGCGCGCGTGGCCGAGTTCGACGGACGGAACGTGCCGTCGGCGTAGCCGTTGATGATGCCATGGGCGAAGGCGGTCTCAACATAGGCGTAGAAGGGATCCGCCGCCGGGAGGTCCGTGAAGTGGGGCCCCCCAGCGGTAGTGAGGGTCCAACCCTGGGCGCCCACGACAATCTTGGATAACTGGCCGCGGGTGATATTGGCGCCGGGCCGGAACGTGCCGTCGGCGTAACCGCTGATGATCCCGTGATTTACCGCTGTTTCGATGTAGGAGTAGAAGGTACTATCGGGCGGCACATCGCTAAAGTGCGGGCCGCCGGCGGTGTTGATGGCCCAGCCGCGGGCACCGACCACCATTTTGCTCAACTGGCCGCGCGTGGTGTTGTTGTACGGCCGGAAAGTGCCGTCGCTGTAACCCCCGATCACCCTATGGCAGGCTAGATACTGCACCGGCGTGTAGAAGTAGTCGGTGGGCTGCACATCGCTGAAGCTCATGGTACAAGGCGGCGCCTCGGCGACGCGCACGCGTAAGCCCCACGCGGTGAGGACACCGGTATCGGGGATCCCATGATCAATCACGGTGAGCGTCCAGGTCCCGATAGGGTTCTCGCCCTGGAACCGGGACAGGGCCTCTTGCGACCGGTAGGCACCCCAGGGCGTGGGTGGGCAGGCGCTGCCCAGCGCCTGGGTAGCCTCGTCGTCCACTGTGAGATAGCTGATATCCTGGTCGGCATGGCACACGCCGTTGAACAAGACCACGGTTGTGCCCTGCGGAGACGTTAGCCGGACCTCCAGATCCTGGATCCACGTGTGGTTGATGTTGAGGGAGAATACATCCACATCGGTGATGCTGCCGGGCGGGCTACTCCCGATGACCAGGGTGGATGTGGTTTGGCCATTGTCCGGCACATTCTTCGGTAAGTCGCCACTGAGCACCGTCAACTGCCCTGGGATCGGCGTGGCGGTGAACGTGGCAGTGGGTGGGGCGGTGGGCGTCGCCGTCGCCGTCTGCGTCGGAGTCGGGGTCAACGTGGCGTTGCTGAAGCCCTGCTCGCCACCGAGTGGCAGACCTGTCTGCATGTTGCCGTACCAGCGCTGATAATAATTCGCCGGCACGACCTGGTCCGAGAAGTTGGGCCCGGCCATGGTCAGCACCATCCCGCCGCAGTTGACCCACATGTCCGGCAGGGAGAAACGGTGCCACCCGGCCGTCAGAGTCGCAGAGCCGACAGTGACCCAGCGATTGCCGTCGTAGCCGTCGTTGCGCCCAATTTCGATATCGTCGATATATAGGGCCCAGCCGTCGTTGGTATACTCGCGGAACGTCCACACGCCGGTGCTCGGAATGAAGATGCGCCCATCATACACGTCGGAGTCGTCGAACGAGGATCCGGTGTGGGTGCGGTGGTCGATCGGCGGGCCACAGACGTCGTTGCTGTTAATTGCATCGCTATGCTCCCAAATACTGTGGAAGGAGGTCCACCACTTGTCCAGGTAATGGCTCACCCAATAGCCCTGAGTGAGCGTATAGGAGGGCGGGGTGGCGGCGGTGGGATTGCCGTAGTAGAGGTAGTAGGTTGTGTCAACCGGCTGTGTGATCGGTGCCGCCAGGAAGAATTCGACATCCTGTGCGGCCCAGACCTGGCGCGCCACCTCTTGCCAACTGTAGTCGGACAGGCGCCGCACCACGCGCACATCCTGGAAGTCGGGACGAACCTTACCCTGGGCGACCAGGGTGTTGACGTCGAACTGATCAACGACCATCATTAGGCCCGTCGGGAGGATGCTGTTGGTCGTGATCGTGATCGGCCGGCGGTACTGGTAGGCGGCATCCCACCAGGCGCCGGTGACCAGGGGCAACGCCGGCAACGGCGGCGG
>CBJNAR010000786.1:0-2807 GCA_966434075.1 uncultured bacterium | reverse complement strand
GAGTGGGGCACTGTGGGGCCCTGGAATTGTGCACAGGAGGCAAAATTTCTTCAAGAACAAATTTGAAAAAATCGAAACAAACCAACACGCAACCATGTAGACTAGTTTGTTCTGTTTTGTTGTTGATATTTCTTTCATTCCCTCTTGTTTCACGGACCTAGTGGTGTCGGTTTATGCTGTTTGGCGAAGCGGCCATTAGGACAGTGGCGGGTGAGGGGTGAAGGGCGAAAGCAATCTAAACTGGAGTCCGCATAACGTACCAGGGATAAGCTGCAGGCCTCTACAGGCGCAATCAAGTCTGTTCTACCACCGAGTTAACGGGCCAAGATGGCATGGGGGATTTGCCTGCCAGCTTCATCCCGTTGTTAGGCGGTTCCTGCGGAAACGCGAGATTATGCTGATCGAGCGCGAAGTTCCTGCAGCGTTCGTTCGTTCCACCAACGCCGTGGATTCCCGCAGCAAGGACCAGAGCAGGGCGTCGGGGCATGAGCAAGGCGGCCGATCTCGCGTTCGTTGTGCCGCGCGTAACCATCGTAGTACGTGCGGACTCTTCTCTTAATGCGTAGTTCGTGATGCCGGCGGATAGCGCGGAGCTTCAGCTCGTTCATGCGCTGCGGCGGTGCTTCCGGATAAGGTCTCTAACCGCGGGGACGAGCTCAGTTGGAACAGTCATGGCCGTATCCGTCGTGTCCTCGAACGAAGCTTCGTCCTCGGCCACAGCCTCGTCATCGCTTAGAGAATCGTAATGATCCAGGACGCGTTTGACGCGAGCCTCATCCCAACCAGGCGGAAACGATTTGTTATCCATATTTACTTTGACCTACGCCGACGCCGGAGCGCCTTCTTTGCCTTGGGTCCGAGATCGTACGCCGTAATCACAAATATAGAACCGGGTTCCGGATCAGGCACGTAGATAACTCTAAGATAGCGTCCGGAGCGGGTTTGTCCGAGGGCCACGCGAGACCCTTCAGCTCCATCTCGGTCCTCGAGAGGGCGGAAAAGGACGTCTTCGACTTCAGTTTCGCTGACGTTGTGATTGAAAATATGAGGCTGGTGTGTTTCCGGATCTATGTAAAATCGGAGGTTCATCGGGTAGTCAGATTAGGGCGTAACAAACGAGTATCCGCCTAACACCATGTAGATTGCAGATACCGCCGCAACACTGCAATGCCCCTCGCTACCTTACCCGGATCGCCCCAATACCAAACACTGCGCGACACGACACCGTTTCAATAACCGATCTCCTCGGCCGGACAACAAAACGCATTCCGGCACACAGCAAAACAACCGCATCGCTGACCGAGCGCCTCTGCATGGCGTCGCAGCGTTTGCGTGCCGTCGGATGGCTAAACACTGCAAGAAGGCCGCAGTGTTTGTGAAAAGGAGCGCCCGCCATATCCAGGCGGCAAACACTGCAAAGACGCACGCTACGGCCGGCCGTTCAACAACCCGCAACGCCATCTGAGCCCCGCGCCGCGGCGGCCCCGGTATCCGGGTCCGCCCTTTCAAATAGCGGCCGGCGCGACACCTACGCCATTTGATGGCTTCGCGCGGCGCCTGCCCCGGCCGTCCTGGCAAAATACGGGTGTTGGCTTACACCGGACGTCGCAGCATAATGGATCACCCACTCACTCCCCCCGTGAGGTCCCCATGTCGACGGCATTATGGAGTGCGTTTCAGGCGATGGTCGAGTACAGCGGCGCGACCGGTGGCACTACGGCCGGCCCGCTGCCCCCTACCAACGGTTCCAGTCCGCTTCTCGCCTGGATGGGCGACAACCAGACGGCCATCATCATAGCGCTGGCCGGGTTCGCGCTCTTCTGGCTCTTCCGGGCGGCGCACACCCGCTGACCGGGGCTTACGGCGCGGCCGGGATCTTCTTCCTGACCAGCACCGCGTGGTTCAGCCCGGCCCACAGGTAAGTGGCGGCATAGGAGCGCCAGCCTTTCCACTTCTCGCCGCGCGCGCGCACTTCCTTCGGCTTGGGGTCCGCCTTCAGCCGGTAGAGGTGCGTGATCGCTTTCTGGATGCCGAGGTCGTCGGCCGGGATGAGGTCGGGGTGGCCCAGGCAGAAGATGCCGATGCATTCGGCCGTCCACACGCCGACGCCGCGCAGCGCCGAAAGCGTTCTGATCATCTCGTCCGGCGGCATGCGCTTCAGCGCGTCCGGCACAATGGTCCCGTCCAGCATCGCCCGCGCCATGCCGCGCGCGTATTCCGCCTTCTTCTGCGAGAAGCCGACGGCGCGCAGATCCGCTTCGCGCAAGTCGTGCATACGCTGCGCGGAGGGCACGACCGGCACTTCCTCGCTGCCGACGCGCACGACGTGGCCGTACGCGCGGGCCAGCTTGTTGCGGATCGAGCGCGCGGCCGCGCCACTGATCTGCTGCGCGACCAGTGACGACAGCATCATGGTCCAGAGATCGGGGCCGCGCATGACCTTGTAGCCGGGCAGCTGGTCGACCAGCCCGGCCAGCCGCTTGTCTTTCGCGATCGCCGCGCGGAAGCCCGCCAGGTCGTCGCGGCTGCTGATCATGTGCCGGGCCGCGTGGTGCAGCTCATCGGCGAGCGAGCCGATGTGCTCGTCCGAGAACGCTTCCGCCAGCACTGGCCCGTTCGGCTTCTTTTGCGTGAGCCGCATGGCAATGGCCCGGTCGCGCAGCCAGAAGCTGCGCACCACCGCGCCATCGGTTTCGTGGTAGTGCAGCGAATAGGGCGGCAGGTAGTCGAGCTGGAATGCCAGTCGCTTCATATCAAACTATAATAGCCGGATGCCGGACCTCCTGTCACAGGCCGTCGTGCTCGAC
>CBJNAR010000785.1:0-2808 GCA_966434075.1 uncultured bacterium | reverse complement strand
CGGATCGTCCGGCGCACCGAGCACGGCTGGGAGGTGAATCGGATGGCAGCGCGTCTGGTCCGGCCGATGCAAACCGAGCGGGCGGAGCAGGTTTCCCAGGGATCAGGTCACTGCGTATATTGGCACCGCTGCCGGGCGTTCCCCACGCTGGGAGCATCGCGGAACCGAGGGCCTGTCGTCGCCTGCTACGCCGGGGTGATGGAGTTCGCGACCGGATGATATAACGGATAAGAAACATTATCCGTTATATCATCGCTCGGAGCTAAAGAGGCCCTGCCCCGGCCGAACCGGCGTGGCACGGCAGGTCAGCCTGCTGATCGCCCGCGCGCTCGACCAGACCTGCGCCGGCACCCATGCCCAGGTTGTCGCGGCGGTTGCCGGCAACCGCTGGGTACGACTGGAAGCCGGCGCTGCCGTCGTGCCGGCTTTCGTTGTCCTTTGGTCTTTGGGTCATGACATCGAGGTGGCCGCATCGCCGGCGCGAGACCAGATCAGTGAGCCGGTGCGGATGAGCGCCTTACGGTGGAACCGGCCGGTGGGTTGCAAGTCCACGCCAACGGAGCCACCGAACAGTATGCGCGCCCTGCCCCGACCCGAACTCCCGCGGCGGCCCCCAGTGGACCATCCCGAGCCTTGCCATTCGATCAAATACGATGTCGAACATTAGTACGATTAAATACCTTTGCATGATCAAACTCTACTGTAACGATGAAATACTGAGCCACCAGGGAATATTATCGACGAGGCGACTACCCTCTCGCAAACGCAGCTAGTAATTGTAGTTGCAGGGATATGTCGCGTAACTACCGGCGCGCAAGCGTTGGCGCCGATCTACCCGGTGCCGCTGCCCTTGATTCCCAGGCCATGTTCCGGCATAACAGGAGGGAGAGTATGCTGGGGAGACAAAGTCAGGAGGTTTTTGATGAACATCATCTGCATTATGCTCGACAGCTTCCGCCAGGACCACGTCAGTTTCTACAACGAGGGCCGGCCGGTCTTCCCCGACGTGCCGGCCTGCCGCACGCCGCACCTGGACGAGTTCGCCCGGCAGAGCATCGTCTTCGACAACGCCTATCCGGAGGCGCTACCCACCATCCCGGTGCGCGCCCAGGTGTTCACCGGCCAGCGCATGCTCCCCTCGCGCCGCTGGCAGCCGTTGAACCGGGAGGATGTCCCCGCCGCCGAGATCCTGGGTCGCACCGGCTACATTTGCGGACTGATCACCGATTGCTATCACTATCGCGCGCCGGGCATGAACTATCATCGCGGCTTTCACGCCTATCGCTGGCTGCGCGGCCAGGAGTACGACCCGTATATGTCGCACCCGCCCCGCCGCCGCATCGACGACTACGTCAACGCCAACTACGATCCGGGCTGGCAGGCCCGCATCAGCCAGTTCCTGGCTAACACCGACGACTTCCGCCGGCCCGAGGATTGGTTCGCGGCGCAAGTGGTGGACGAAGCCTGTGCGTGGTTAGAGCAGAACCGGGTGCATCCCCGCGTATTCGCCTGGATCGATTCGTTTGACCCCCACGAGCCCTGGGACCCGCCCCAGGATTTCGACACCTACACGGACCCGCTTTATCAAGGCAAGCGCCTGGTCATGCCGATGGGGGGGCGGGCGGCGGAGTGGGCATCCCCCGAGGAGATCCGCCACATCCGGGGCCTCTACGCCGGCGAAGCCGCGTTCGTGGACGCCTGCCTGGGCCGGCTGTTCCACAAGCTCCAGGAGCTGGGCTACTACGACGACAGCGTCATCGTGGTCATGGCCGACCACGGCCACCCCCTGGCCGACCACGGCAAGTTCCTCAAGGGGGGAGACCGCATGTACAGCGAACTGCTGAAGGTACCTTTCATGGTGCGCCTGCCCAAAGGCGCGGGCGCGCGCCGGACCGGCGCCCTCATCCAGTTCCAGGACCTGCTGCCGACGCTGTTGGACCTGATCGGGCAGGCGAACAACACCGACGGCATGCATGGCCGCAGCTTCCTGCCGGTGCTGCGCGGCGAAGCCGACACGCACCGCGAGGCGATCATCACCGGGTATCACGAGGCCGTGGATCGCTGCATCCGGGACGCGACGTGGAGCTACATCCGGCGCCCTGAAGGCGAGCCCGACGAGCTTTACTATCTCCGGGACGACCCGCGGGAGCAGCACAACCTGATCGACGCGCGCCTGGAAGAGGCCCGGCGCCTGGCCGGCCTCTTCGGCACCTTCTTCCACCACGGCGGCGCGCCGGTCGCGGTCAAGGGCATCCAGGAGAAGTATGAGATGAGCTCGGGTATCGTGTCGTAGCGCGGCGCTTACGCCAGGCGTTCAGGGCCGATTCGTCAGGAAAGTAAACAAATGGCAGGGTCCAGGGTCCAGCAGGGTCGTCCGGCAGCGGGGTGCGCCGGCGAAGCGCGCCGGGCAGATAGCCCGTGCAATAGCGATCAGGAGTACCGCCCTGCGGGCAGTTACCAGGTGGGGGATCGCGCCGCCCTCTGCCGGTGCAACCAGGCGCGGACCGTGAGTGCGTCCGGATGGATGGCGCGGGTCGGGGCCGTATCGAGCGCGATGTTTCCCATGCGCAGCCAGCGCCACATCGCCGTCAAGTCCCGCCCGGCGAAGCCGAAGCGGGCGAACAACCAGCGCGGCAGCGGAAAGCGCGGCGGGTTCTTGCCCAGCACCTCGTGGTAGATCGCGCGGCATTGATCAAGCGACTGCACATCACTCGCCAGCAGCAAGTCCTGCCCCAGGTAGCGATCGGGGGCGGCAAAGGCTTTTGCCGCAATGGCGCCCAGATCGTCCGCGCAAAGCCAGGGCAGCGG
>CBJNAR010000784.1:0-2810 GCA_966434075.1 uncultured bacterium | reverse complement strand
GGGCACAAAGTGACACTCCCACTGTCATTCTGAGCGCAGCGAAGAATCTCGTCTCTTTGGGCCACAAGACGAGACTCTTCGCTGCGCTCAGAGTGACACATCCCACCGTCATTCTGAGCGGAGCGAAGAATCTCGTCTCTTTGGGCCACAAGACGAGACCCTTCGCCGCGCTCCCTGGACAAAAGCCTGGGGAGAAGCTACACCGGTCCGGGGATCAGGTCTTTGGTTCGATCCAGCCAGTCCTCGACAATGCGCGCGAACTCGTCGGGTTGCTCGTCATGCGGGACGAGACCGGCGGCCTGGATCGTCTCCAGTTCGGTGCCAGGGTTCAGGGCCAGGAAGCCCGCTGCGTCGCCCACCGGGGTGATCTGCGCCTCGCTGCCCCAGACCAGCAGTGCCGGCTGGCCCACGCGCGGCCATGCGTCGTGCACGTCGTGGCCCAGCGCGCCGCCGACAAACGAGGCCGGGGCATAGCGCGCGCCGGGCTGATGCGCGCTCAGATAGTTCATCTCCACCAGGTCGTCGTCCACGCAGGCCGGGTCGGCGTAGGTCTGCTTGCGCAGGAAACCGCGAATACCCGCCCGCGACGCCAACCCGTGGAACAGCGTCTCGCCCACCACGGGCGCGCGCAGCAGCGCGGTGACGGCGCGACCCACCCCGTCCGGCCCCGTCTGCCGGCTCAGCCCGGTCGGGCAGACCAGCACCAGGTGGGTGATCCACGCCGGATCGTCCGCCGCGACCTGGATGGCGTGGGCGCCGCTCACGCTGCTGGCGACGACGATGGCCGGCGCTCGCACCACCTCGCGCAGCAGATCGCCCAGTAGTTCGATGTAGGTCTCCGCCGTGTATTCGATGGGGGGCCGGTCGGAGAGGCCATAGCCGATCAGGTCGGGAGCGAACACGCGGTAATGCTCGGCCAGGCGCGTGAACTGCCGGCGAAACTCATAGGCCGAGGCCGCCGCGTTGTGGCCGTGGACCAGCAGCAAGGGCGGCGCATCCTCGGCGCCCGCGGTGTAGTAGATGACGCGCCCGAAGCGCGACTCGTATTCCTGGGGATCGGCGGGCAATTGTTCGGGCAACGGCCCGGCCTGGAGGTCGATCAGGCGGTTCAACCCGGCCAGCGCCGCCGTTGTCCCGGCCACGGCCACCACCGGCGCCACTACCGCCAGGCGGCCCCCGCCCGCATGGTCTTGTCCCATATAGCCACCTCTTCCTAAGTGCTGAGTGCTGTTCGCGTAGCGGTGCGTAGCACATTGCTGAGTGCTAAGTTAGTACGATCTAGTGATCGTCTTTTAGCTTTCTTGTGAGCGTCCCGGTGCGCACGCGAGTTTGACAGTAGCACGCAGTATGCCCGCATTGCCGAGATAGACATAGATAACTGACGGCTGACGGCTGATAACTGACGGCTGACGGCTGACGGCTGACGGCTGATAGCTGACGGCTATCTTCACCCCGGTGGTATAATGAAAGCAGTCCACTGGGATCGCGCGGGGGTGCGGAGGCACCGGCGGCGACCGAGATGGCAGCCTGATCCGCTTTGCCGCCTGGCAGACCGGCGGAGGCCGCGCGTGACCCGCTGAGGCATGCAGCGACTCGCCCACCGGCTGTTCCTTGCCCGGCGCTGCCCCGGCGTGCTATCCCGGCGACCCCGCCCGCGACTCCCCTGCGCGGTGGCGGGGTTTTTGCTGTGCAAGGAGGCAGGCGGCGGGCCTGGGAAAGAGAACTGCGATGAACAAGCCATTTGATTTCGGCAGCGTGACCGCCGAGACGCCCCCGGCGCACCTGCCCACGGTGGGTTTCGTGGGTGCGGGCAAGGGCGGGCAGACCCTGGCGGCGGCGATGGCCGTGGCGGGCGTGCGGGTGACGGCGGTCGCCAGCCGGTCGCGGGAGAGCGCCGTGCGGCTGGCCGAACTGGCCGGCATCCCGGCCGATTGCGTGTGCGCGGGCGCAGCGGAGGTGCCGGCGCGCGCCCAGTTGACCCTGCTCACGGTGCCTGACGACGCCATCGGGGGCGCGGTGGCCGAGATTTGCGCGGCGCGCGGCTGGCGGCCCGGCCACGCGGTGGTCCATTGCAGCGGGGCACTGCCCAGCAGCCTGCTCGACTGCGCGCGGGCCGAGGGCAGCCCGGCGGGCTCGTTCCACCCCCTCCAGGCTTTCGCCGCCCGGCCCTCTGACGCTGAGCAGGCGCGCGCCCGGTTGCAAGGGATCGTGTTCGGCCTGGAGGGCGACGCGCTGCTCTTGCCGACGCTGGAGCGCCTCGCCGTGCTGCTGGGCGGGCGGCCCCTGCTGTTGCAGGCCGAGACCAAGCCGCTGTACCACGCCGCCGCGGTGATGGCCTCCAACTACGCGGTGACGCTGATGGGCCAGAGCGCTGAACTGCTGGCGCAGTGCGGCCTGACCGGGCCGGACGCCGTGCGCGCGCTGCTGCCGCTGCTGGCCGGGACGATGGAGAACCTGGCCGCCCTTGGCCTGCCGCAGGCCCTTACCGGGCCGCTCAGCCGGGGCGACGCGGGCACCATCGCCCGCCACCTGGCGCACCTCGACGCCGTCGCGCCCGACGTGGCGGGCCTCTACCGCTGCCTGGGCCGTGCCACCCTGCCCTTCGCCCTGGCGAAAGACCCCGCCGCCGCCGAGCGCATCCAGGCGGCAGGCGCGCTGCTGGAGACGCCGTAGGGACGAGTGGTCAGTGGTCAGTGGTCAGTGATCAGTACTGCTTCGAACCTCCTTCCATCCCGTGACCTGATCCTGCGAGACGAGACTCTTCGCTCCGCTCAGAGTGACATAGGGGAGTTGATTCGCGCAAACTTACC
>CBJNAR010000783.1:0-2814 GCA_966434075.1 uncultured bacterium | reverse complement strand
CTGCAGCGCAAACTGCTGGACACGCCCGCCGTGGCCGAACTGGACCCGGCCACCTACGGCGTCTACCTGCGGGCGGCGCGCGCTCAGGTGGAGTTGTTCCGCGAAGAAAACGTGCCCCTGCTGACCGAGGTGCAAAAGCTGGAGCAGGAGTACGAGAAGATCACCGGCAGCCAGATGGTCGAGTTCCGCGGCAAGCAGCATACCATGCAGGAGATGAGCGTCTATCTGGAGGAGAACGACCGGGCCACCCGCGAGGAAGCCTGGCGCGCCCGCGACGCCGTCCGCGCCGCCGACACCGCGGCCCTCGACGACCTCTACGACCGCATGATCGCCGTGCGCCGCCGTATCGCCGAGAACGCCGGCATGCGTGACTATCGGGAGTATGCCTTCGCCGGATACTTGCGCTTCGATTACACCCCGGAAGACTGCCTCGCCTTCCACGAGGCCATCGCCCGCCATGTGGTGCCGGTGGTCCACGAGTTCAACGAGCGCCGCCGGGCGCTGCTGGGCGTCGAAAGCCTGCGGCCCTGGGACCTGAGCGTCGATCCCGAAGGACGCCCGCCGTTGCGGCCCTTCACCGAGGTCGACGACCTGATCGCCGGGTGCCGGCGCATCTTCGCGCAGGTGGACCCGCAACTGGCCGGGTTCTACGAGACGATGGTGCAGGAAAACCTGCTCGACCTCGCCAGCCGGCAGGGTAAGGCCCCCGGCGGGTATATGGTCTCGCTGCAAGTCAAGCGGGTGCCGTTCATCTTCATGAACGCCGTCGGCCTCAAGGCCGATGTCGATACGCTGCTGCACGAGGGCGGGCACGCCTTCCACTACTTCCTGGCGCGGGACATCCCCTTGCAGAGCTATCACGAGACCGGGATCGAGTTCGCCGAGGTGGCATCCCAGGCGATGGAGTTCCTGGCCCGCCCCTACCTGCACGAGTTCTACGCCGCCGGCGACCTGGCGCGCCTGCGCGACGAGCAGATCCGCGGCTCGCTCAGCTTCCTGCCCTTCATGGCGATGATCGACGCGTTCCAGCACTGGGTCTATACCACGACGGACCCCGTGGACGCGGCGGCGCGGCGGGCCAAGTGGGCGGAATTGGAAGCCCGGTTCCGCCCCGACACCGACTGGTCCGGCCTCGAACACGCCCGCGACAACGGCTGGCAATATCCGCACGTCTTCACCACGCCGTTCTATTATGTCGAGTACGGCATCGCCCTGCTGGCGGCGCTGCGGGTCTGGCTCAATTCGTTGCACGATGCTCCCGCGGCCATCGAGGCCTACAAAGCGGCCCTGGCGCTCGGCGGGTCGCGCCCGCTGCCCGAGTTATTCGCCGCAGCGGGCGCCGAGTTCGGCCTGAGCGACGGTATCGTGCGCGACATCGTCACCGCCACGGTCGCGCAGATCGGCGCGGAGGCCGAGTGAGCTAGCGGGCGGCACGGGTTTTGCACAGAGACACCGCGATTAGCCGCTGTAAGCGGCGTGCCCATCCGCCGCGGGCGGGTGCGCCGGCAATGTAACAAGCATCACTGACGGCAGAGATCCGGCTCGCGTATACTAAATAGAGTAGTGACACCTACCGGGCACAGTCCGGCACAAGGTGCGAAAGGAGAGTAATTACAGTGGCAGAAACCAAGCATGTAGACGACGCCACTTTCCAGAACACCGTTTTGGAGAGCGAGTTGCCTGTGATTGTTGATTTCTGGGCGCCCTGGTGTGGCCCGTGCAAGATGATGGCGCCCGTCCTCGAAGAACTCAGCAAAGAGTATGACGGCAAGATCCAGTTTGCCAAGCTGAACACCGACGAGAACTACGACTCGGCCACGCAGTTCGGCATCCAGAGCATCCCGACCCTGGTCATCTTCCAGAACGGCAAGGAGGTCCATCGCCTGATCGGCTTTGCCCCCAAGCCGCAACTGAAGCGCCAGATCGACCGCGCGCTCGGCATCGCGCAAGCCAGCTAACCCCTCCGTGGGCGACGGGTCGGCACCAGCCGGCCCTACCCCCGGAACACTGAAAACCCGGCGGCCCTTCATGGGACTCGCCGGGTTTTTGCTTGCCCCAAAACTACCATCAAGCGCCGCGCTGCTCGAATCCGCCGCGACACTCAGCAAACAGAACTTCCTACTTATCGTACTGACCACTGACTGCTGACCACTGACCACTCGTCTCAGCACTCAGCACTCAGCACTCAGCACTCGCTACATGTCGCCGCCCTGGGTGCGGTCGCCCTTCTCGTTGATGCCGACCTGGCGCTTCGAGATGCCGGCGTCACGGAAATCGTTGTGCGGGTTGGCGTTATTGCGCGGGGTCTGTTCGCCGAAGGCACCCTCGGTGTCCCGGCCATGGCCGTGGGCGTGGGTGGTGCCGGGGCCGCCACCGGGGGTATCGGTAGTGCCCTGGT
Source organism: uncultured bacterium (assembly GCA_966434075.1). Classification (GTDB taxonomy): domain Bacteria; phylum Chloroflexota; class Chloroflexia; order QHBQ01; family JAICKM01; genus JAICKM01. Next base: position 416 of record CBJNAR010000783.1, on the reverse strand, counting down.
GGTCGCCGCTGCTGCCGTAGCGGGTGCCGGTCGAAAGGCCGCCTTCATGGCCGCGGCCATGGCCGGCATCATCGCCTTCCACCCGGCTCGCCTCGCCCACGCCGGTATCGTCCATGGTGTGGCGCTGCTTCTCCTCAGGGATAATCCGTCCGGCGTGCCGGCCCTCGATAGCCTTGGGTTCCGGCTCGTCGCGCTCCTCGCGCCAGGGCTGCTCGCCGGCCGCGTAGCCGGTGCTGTCGCTGTAGCCCCGATCTTGATTCTGATCGCTCATGTTGCTGGCTCCTTTCGGTCAAAAAACCGATGTATACAGACCCTGTTGGGCAAGTTATGTGCCAGACCCGGCGAGAGTACTACAGAACTGTAAATTGAAGCGTCAGTTTGAGTAAGCACAATGGTAAAGTACGGATCCTATAATT
>CBJNAR010000782.1:0-2816 GCA_966434075.1 uncultured bacterium | reverse complement strand
GTGCCTCTGCCGCTGCTGATGGCGGCGGACGGGCTGATGCGCGGCAAGCTGATCCACCGCCGCCAGACCCGGCTGGTACAGCGCGCCCAGGTCATCGACCTGGCCGTGCTGGCGGTGGTGCTGTTGCTGGGGGTGTACTGGCTGGTGCCGGCGTGGCAGATGCCGGCGACCACGCTCGGGGCCCTGGCGATGCTGATCGTGAACGCCACCGATGCGTTCATCCTGGGCCTGGGGGTGCGCGCCAATCCGCGCGCCCTGGCCCTGGGGCCGGGCGTGCCCGCCGGTTAGACGCCATAGTGCGTGGTGGGCCGCGCCAGGCGACTCCGGACCGCAGCCGGCAGGTCGGTCGTCGCGCAGAAGCGCGGCATGCAGGCCACCGGGTGGTAGCGTTGCAGCCGCCTGGCGTCGGGCAGGGTGTCCGAAATCAGCATCAAGGGTACGGAGTCGGTCGTCTGTTCCAGCCAGCGGGCCACGTCCCACCCGGCGCACGCCGGGCCGGTCACGTCCACGATTGCCAGCGCGGGGCGCACGGTGAGCATGTCCAGCGCCTCGCGGTAGGTCCCCGCCTGTAACACCATATAGCCCTGGGCTTCCAGGTCGCGGGTCAGGCTAGTCCGCAACGCCGGGTCGTCTTCCACGATCAGGATAAACTTGCCGTTATTCATTAGTCGAATCCTCTCGGTTTCCGGCGGCCCGGTAGCACCTTTGCGGGATGCGGGATCGAACAACAACCCGCAATCTGCCGGCTTCTACCCTGGCCGGCCGCCTCTCACTTGATTCTAAGCCCGCGCCCATAAGGAATAGATAAAGAAACAGCGCCGGGAGCTAAGAGAAAGATAAGCGCCAGGCAGCGGGGGCATAAGAAAAGGATAAGGACCGCAACCCCGGCTCGCCTGCGCGAGATCAGGATGGCGCGCCCTCGCGGCTGGATGTATGATATTGGGGAGACTGCCGTGTGCTGTGTGCGAAGGAGGCGGAGAGGCGGATGAGCCAGCGTCCAGGCGACCGTATCGCGCGCCGCCCGCGACCGGGGCCGGGGCTGCCCCCGGCGCGGCCCCGCCCGCGCTGGGCCATCGCGCTGCCCGCGCCCGACGCCGAGGCCTCGCCGGGGTCGCGGCTGGCGCGCTACAGCGTGACGGTGCTGGTGCTGCTGGTGGTGACGGCGCTGCTGGCCCCGGTGCGCGAAATCGTCGACCTGCTCAACATCGGCCTGATCTACCTGCTGATCGTCATCGCGGCCACGCTGCTGGCCGGGCGGCGTACGGGCATCCTGGCCGCGGTGCTCGGCTTCGCCCTGTTCGACTTCTTCCTGGTCCCGCCGTATCTCACCTTCGCCATCGACAACCTGCGCAATATCCTGGCGCTATTCGTCTTCCTGGGCATTTCGACGCTGCTAAGCTGGCTCATCGCCGGGGCGCGCGAGCAAGCCCGCCAGGCGCTGCGCCGCGCCGAGGATGTGTCGCGCCTGTACGAGTTGAACCAGGCCATCACCGGGGCACAGCGGCGGGACGAGGTGTTGCCGGCCATCGCCGGCAAAGTGGCCGGGGTGTTCGAGGCGCAAGCCTGCTGGATCTTCCTGCCGGGGCCCGACCGGCGGCTGGAGGTGGCGGCGCAGGCCCCGGCGGGGGCGCGCGCTCCCACCCGCGACGAACTGACGCTGGCCGGGTGGGCCTTCCGCCACGGCAGGGAGGTGGCCCAGGGCGACCGCGACCCGGCCCAACCGGACTCACCCGCCGGGCGCAACCGCGCCACCTTCTTGCCCTTGCAGGGAGGCCGGCGCACCATCGGCGTGCTGGGCGTGGCCGATAAGCGCGACCAGCGGCCCTTCACCCTGGCCGAACGGACGGCACTCGCCACCTTTGCCGGGCAGGCCGCCGCCGCGCTGGAGCGCATCGACCTGCTGCGCGATGCCCAGCGCGCCGAACTGCTGGCGCGCACCGATGAACTGAAGTCGGCGCTCATGTCGGCGGTATCACACGATCTGCGCACGCCGCTGGCCTCGATCATGGCCTCGGCGACCAGCCTGCTGGAACCGGGCATCGCCTGGGACGAGGCGACCCGGCGCGACCTGCTGGAGAGCATCAACGAGGAGGCGGTGCGCCTGAACCGGTTGGTCGGCAACCTGCTGGACATATCGCGCATCGAGGGCGGGGCCTTGCGCCCGGAGAAGGACTGGTACGCCGTGGGCGAGGTGATCGACGCGGTGGTGGGGCGGCTGGAATCGCGGCTGGGCGGGCACCCGCTCACCGTGGACGTGGCACCGGATATCCCCCTCGTGCCGCTCGACTTCACCGAGATCGACCAGGTGATCAGCAACCTGCTGGAGAACGCGCTAAAATACACGCCGCCGGGCACGCCCATTCAGATCCAGGCCCGGCGCGCGGGCGACGAGGTGGAAATCGTGGTCGCCGACCGGGGGCCGGGGGTGCCGCCGGAACACCTGGCGCACCTGTTCGACAAGTTCTACCGGACGGGCAGCGTGCGGCCGGCGCACGGCATGGGCCTGGGCCTGGCGATCAGCAAGGGGCTGGTCGAAGCCCACGGCGGCCAGATCCGGGCCGCGAGCACGCCCGGCGCCGGGCTGACCGTGACCTTTACCTTACCGATCCCGGCGCGGGCACCGGGCGCCCCGGCGCTCGTGCCCACTCAGCCCTGATAGTCCACTGGACGACAGGCCGGTTTGAAACCGGCCCCTACAGCGTAGACGGACGCAGGCCGGTTTGAAACCGGCCCCTACAAGACACAATCAGCGAGGAGCCATGCGCGAGTTACGCATCCTAATTGTCGACGACGAACCGGCCATCGCCCGCGCGTTG
>CBJNAR010000781.1:0-2816 GCA_966434075.1 uncultured bacterium | reverse complement strand
TGCTTGCTATCGATTCGGATTCACGGCAGAGACGCCGAGAACACAGAGATCGTTAATAAAGGTTGTGTTTAGGAGAGTTCCGCGAACCACTCGCGGCATACCTGTGCGTGGTTCGCGGCTGCGGAGGCGGTAGTTTATCCGGACTCTTAGTCACATTCCATCTAATTCTCTGCGTTCTCGGCGTCTCTGCGGTGTGAATCTCCGTTTTGACCGGATGGCAGGCGCTGCCCCTTGCGCAACCCGCGAATCCCGCATATAATTGGCTTAACATAACAATGGCGCGCTTCCTGCTACGACCAGCGCTAGGCCGCGATCAGGGAAGCGCCGTGGGAGGCGGGATTCATGAAACGACCGGTGCCGCGCCATCTCATCCATCGCGTGCTGGGGCCGGGGCCGGTGGTGCTTGTGACGGCGTCGGTGAAGGGCCATGTCGATGTGACCACGGTGGCCTGGGCCATGCCGTTGAGCGGCGACCCGCCGCTGGTGGTGATTGCCGTCGAGCCGGTGCGCCATTTGCACGAGCTGATCAGCCGTAGTGACGAGTTCACGATCAACGTGCCCCATGCGGGCCTGCTGCGCGAGGTGCAGCATTGCGGCAGCGTGTCGGGCGCGGATCACGATAAGTTCGCGGAAACCGGGCTGCATGCCGTTTCGGCCCGCCAGGTCGAATCGCCCTGGATTGAGGAGTGCGTGGCCCACCTGGAGTGCGGGGTGGTGGGCGCCAGCGAGCAGGGCGACCACACGCTGTTTGTGGCCGAGGTGCTGGCCGCCTGGGCCGAGGAGACGGCCTTCGACGAGCACTGGCTGCCGGATCAGGAGAGCGGACGGCTGTTGCACCACCTGGGCGGGCGGCTCTACACCAGCGGCGAGCGTGCCATCGACGCGGGCGCCCCGCCGCCACCGCGCGAGGAGGAGTAGCCGGCGCTCAGGTGAGGCGCAGCTTGCCGGTGTAGCGATAGAAGGCGGCCAGCCCGCCCTGTTCCGCGGCCCCGATCTCAACGGTCTGCCGGTCGAACAGGGCCTGCACGGCGGATTCGGGCACCTGGGCCTGGGCGGCAGCTGCGGCCAGCACCGTGGCGGCCTGTTCGCGGGCGGCCACCCGGCTCTGCTGGAAGGCGCGCACCACGGCGACCACGGCTTCGGGCTGTTGCAGCCACTCGCCGCGCAGCACGCCCAGCGCCCAGACCATCGGCGTGCCGCTGAAGACCCACCAGGCGGCGCCCAGGTCTTCGGCATAACCGGCGGTCTGGGGGTCGGGGGCGGGCGCCGGGTTGGTGGGAGCAGGCAGGGGCCGGCTCTTCGCCAGGGCGCGTTCCTCGGCGGCGAGTGCGCTGGGGCTGAAGCGCGCTTCGTAGAGCAGCCAGGGCAGCCGCGCCTGCACCGCCGCATCGCCGCTCAGCAGGCGCGGCGGGGGCGGGTCGCCGCCCGGTGCTACGGTGGCTTCGGGAGCCGGCGCCAGGTTCACGCCGAAAAACGGGCCGGCCAGCACCTGCAACAGCGCTGCCGCCGTCGTCTCTTGCGCGGACGGGGTGACGGCGACGGTCTGGCCGTCGAGTTGGTCGGGCCGGGTGCGGCTTTGCAGCACGGCCAGGCTATTGGGGCCGGTGCTCGCCAGGCCGATGCCCGGCATGGCTTCGAGGCCGCCGCGCAAGCGCGCATAGGTGAGCGGGCCGGCGAGCCCGCCGTCGAGGTCGCCCTGGCCCAGCGCCTGCTCTAGGGCCGGTGGGGCCAGGGGCACCAGTTCCAGTTGCAGCCCGGTGGGATAGACCCACCCGGCGCGCAAGGGGTGGATGAGAGGCAGCAGGTGTATACTATCCGTGTATCCGAAACGGAGGCGGTCGGCTCGCATGGGCTACCTTTCTGTGACGTAGACTTCCGTTTCATTATACCCGATATGCCCGGCGGCGCGGCAAGGCGCGCGCCGGCAGGGAGCCGGACATGAAACAGTGCCCAAACCCGGATTGTCTTTCCTACCAGCAGCACCGCAAGTTCTACGACGACGACACGATCTGCCCGCGCTGCGGTGATGTGCTGGTGAGCACGACCGCGCCCGCCGGGGCGCCCGTCGTGGTCGATCCCTACCCGGCCTATGCCGCCCGCCCGCCCGCGCCGCCGATCTCCACCGGCCTGGCGATGCTGGGCGCCGTCGGCACCCTGCTGCTGGTGTTCCTGCTGATCGGGCTGCTGCTGCAGTTGGGTATGGTTCATGGCCGGGTTGCCCCAGGCGGTGCCGTGAGCGGCACCCTGCCCGTGCCCACGACCGTCATCTTCACCCCGATCGCGTTTACCGGGGCGCAGGCGACGGAGACGGCGCGGGCCATCGCCACGGCGGCGGCCCAGCCCACGCCCATCGGCGGGCTGATCGGGGTCACGCCCACGCTGCCGCCCTTGCCGGGCGCGGTGGGCGGGGGCGGCACCGGCGGGACGAGCAACCCCGGCGGCCCGAGTGGCGGGATCACCAACCTGACCCCGATTACGTCGATCAACGGCGTGACCGCGGGGCTGTGCCGGCGCATCGACGCGGGCGCGCTCTGCGACCCTGTCAGTGTCTACGGCCCCAACGATACGTTCTATATTTCGGTCCAGGCGACCTTCGGCGACGGCGCGGCGCGCACGATCCGTGTCCGCCTCTACGGCCCGCCCAACGGCGAGACGCCGCTGCTCAACCAGGACCAGACCAACACGCCCGGCCGCACGGGCCGCTTCTACGTCGGGTTCGCCTTCTCGCAAAGCGTGCCCTGGGCGCCGGGCATCTATCGCGCCGACGTGTTTGTGAACAACGACACAGTGCGCTCGACCTACATCACCTGGACCGT
>CBJNAR010000780.1:0-2817 GCA_966434075.1 uncultured bacterium | reverse complement strand
CTGGCCGCCGCGGTGCTGGTGCTGCTTGGCAGCTGCGCGCTGCTGGGGCGGCTGGTCGCGGGCGCGGGGGAGGGGAGGGCTGACCTGCCCGCCATGGGGCGCGCGCTGCTCGACTCGCCGATCCCGCCGTTCATCGCGGCGCGGGGCCTGGCGGCGGCCCCTGATGCGCCCGCCCTGGCCGCGCTGGCGCTTTACATAACGTTGGCTATCGGCGGCCTGGTCGTTTGCACCGAACTGGCCGGGGTGCTCTACCTGCCCGCCTGGGCGCGCCTGCAAAGCGGCGGCAGCGCGACTTCCCGCGGCGCCGTCGTCTCCGTGCCCGCCCCAGGCGCCGGGGCCGCCCGCACCCCGCTGGCCCTGGCCATCGCCGGGCGCGAGTGGCGCGGCCTCGTGCGCGACCGGCGCACCCTCACCACCCTGACACCGCACCTGGCGCTCTGGGCGCTCTACGGCGGCGGGTTGGTGTGCGCCGCGACCGCGTTGCGACCGGGCCGGGGTGCGGTTCTCGGCGGTGGGGCCGCGCCGCCGCAACTCGGCGCGCAGATCAACGCCTTCCTGGCCGCCGTGGTCCTGGTCATGGCGGCACTGCTGTTCCTCGAACTGAGCCTCAGCACCCTGAGCCGCCAGGGCCGCGCCTGGTCGATCCTGCGCCTCGCGCCCATCGGCGGGGCGTCTATCTTGCGCGGCTGGTTCCTGGCCCTGGCGCTGCCGTTCGTGCTGCTCAGCAGCGCGTTGCTCGGCGTCGTGGGCCTCTGGCGCGGGTTCAGCCTGGGCGGCTTCCTCTACGGCTGGGGCGGCGTCGAACTCATTGGCCTGAGCATGCTCGCCGTCACCCTCAGCATGGGCGTCGTCCTCGCCCGGCCCGATCCCGCCGGCCCGCTGCTGGACGGCGGCGCGCGCTTGCTCGGCGAACTCCTGGCCCTGGCGCTCGGCGGCCTCACCGGCGGCATCCTCTGCCTGCCGCTGGTCGTGGCCGCCCAGACCGAGTCCCCGGCGCCGCTTTGGCTCTGGCTGGCCGCCGGGGCGGGCGCGGCGCTCATCGCGGGCGCCGGGAGTGGCCTCGCGCTGCTGCTCGCCCATCGCCGTCTGCCGCGCGCCGGGGAGAGGTAAGGTATGTATCGGCAAGGATCAGTGCGATGAGTTTGCACTACGAATTTATGCTGGCCTTTGACCTCAAACCGGATACCCCACCGGACATTATCGCCCTGCTCCAGTACCTGACTCGCACGGAAGACTATGCGTACGACGGCCCGCCTCCAGAACCCGTCATCGGCTACGCCCCTGACGCCGGCGATCCCTGGTGGCGCCAGATGCTGCAAAATCGGGACCCGCTGTGGTACGGAGCCGGATCGGCAATCGGCATCCTCGCTGCTGCCCCGTCCTGGCGCCGCAACAACGCGCAGCACACCCTGACCATCCGCAGCGAGGCATTGGACGACGATTTCTACCAGGTCTGGTTGTTCATGTTCGTCTGGTTGGCGCAGTACAGCGCCACCGAGGGCTGGGTGGGCTACTATCGTGAGCAAGCGGACATGCAGCCCACCCTGATCTACTTTCGCGATGGTCAGGTCTATTACTACGACATCCCTCCGACTGCGCCCCTACAGCCCGTGGCGTGAGGTGGCGGACCCGTTGCACCTCGACCGAATCTTCATCCCCACCTTGAGACCGCGGAATAACTCCTTCCTGCTTGACGAACAAACCGGTTCGTTCATCGCTATAGCCGGCTCTTGCTGCCCCGTCAAGCCGTGGCCGGCGAGCGGGCAAGATTTGCCACGGTCTGTTTACGATTTTCTACCGGGATGTTGCGGTTACAGATCCAGAATAGATACTGGGGCTGTATGTGGGCGCCGCCTCCCAAATGAGAACAGGACCAGCATATGCAAACGCAACAGTCACCATCGCCGAAGCAAACGGCCGCCCCGCCGCCTGCGCCGCAGGATCGGCGTGAATGGCGCCTGCCGGCGCGCCTCGCGCAACGCGTGCGCTTGCATGAGGCCGGGGGGTAGGAGAGTCTATCCTGGTCAGGCCGATGTTCTTTCCAGCATCATGCTGAAAAGGGGGGTTTGATGAACTCGTCCACGTCTGCGGCCCACCCAGCCGCACCGGTGCATCATGTGCCGCTCCAACAGGGCCCGGCGGCGCCCGCCCGCTGGGATCAGAAAGCCTTGCGCCTGCTGGTGCGAACACTTTTCCGCCTGTTGTTTCGCGTGCGCGTCGTCGGGCTGGACAACATCCCCCCAACCCCCGTGATTATCTGCGCCAATCACCTCGGCTGGGCCGATCCCTTCCTGATTCTGCTGTTCTTCCCCGCCGAACCGCGCATCTATGTCCTGGGCATGGAGGCGATCTACGAGACAACCCCCCTGGTCCGCAGGATCCTCGATTGGCTGCAAATCATGGTTGCCCTCGATCCCCAGCAGCCGCAATGCGCGGCGCGGGCTATGGAAGAGATGGTGGCCCACGGTGGCCGCCTGCTGATCTTTCCGGAGGGCCGGCTCGGTGACGCGGAAGGCCGGCTCCAGTCGCTGCATCCGGGGGCGGCCCATGCTGCGCTGCACAACCATGTCCCGCTGCTGCCCGTCGGCCTGACCGGCACACATGAGCTCTGGCTGCGCCGCCCCCTGACGATGCGCATCGGCCCCCCGATTATCCCGGAGACCGCGCCGGGTCCGCTACATGCGCGCGTTGCGGCGCTCATCGAGCGCCTGACGGCAGCCATGCAGGCCCTCCTGCCGGGCGATGCGGTTGCAGACCGCCGCAAGCCGCTCTGCGTCTGGTTGACGCAAATGGATCGCCGGGTGGCGCCGGCAGCCG